>NZ_NRGT01000031.1:0-38010 GCF_002332285.1 Glutamicibacter sp. BW77
CGATGTCCCGATAGAAAACATCATTAAAGCAATAAAGGGTGACCCAGCGCGTGGCTGGATCACCCTTCTGCTCATCGGATGAGTACCCGATCAGTTAGTCGTTTATGTCGACCTTTGACTTTTCGTACAGTCGTGCGGACTCGTCCTGCCAGACTGAAGTGATAGGGCGTAGCTTGGATTCTACGGAGCGTGCATGGTGAGCACAGAAGAGTAATTCTCCGCTGGTAGAAGCCAGCACTGCCCGGACGTAGGCCTGTGCGCCGCATCGGTCGCACCGGTCCAGGGCGTTTAGTTCACGACTAGTGGTAGTAGTAGTCATTGCCAGCCTCCTTAAATCGATGTTCACTCTATACAACCAGCTATGACCCTGACTTTATGCCTAAAACGTCTCCCTTTCGCTCACCGCGTAGCGAGTGTGGATAAGTTTGGTTGAATTTTTGGCGAATTACCGGCGAGATGCAGTAGCACCAAGTTCGAACACATAAACGAGTAGAATGGTACTAGTTCATTATTTTCCCGCGTCAGTAGGAGATTGCAGCCCCGTGGCCTCAACCGATAATTACAACGCCCGTCATCTCTCCGTTCTCGAGGGTCTCGAAGCGGTACGCAAGCGACCCGGCATGTATATCGGTTCTACCGATTCCCGCGGTCTTATGCACTGCCTTTGGGAGATTATTGATAACTCGGTTGATGAAGCGCTCGGTGGCTTCGGCCAGGCCATAAACGTCATCCTGCATTCAGATGGATCCGTCGAAGTACATGACGATGGTCGTGGCATTCCCGTGGACGTGGAGCCTAAGACAGGGCTAAGCGGCTTGGAAGTTGTATTCACTAAGTTGCACGCAGGTGGCAAATTTGGTGGCGGTTCCTACAGCGCTTCTGGCGGTCTGCACGGCGTGGGAGCCTCCGTGGTAAATGCTCTGTCAGCGCGTTTGGACGTTGAAGTGGATCGTGGCGGAAAAACCTATTCTTTGCAGTTCCGCCGTGGTGAACCAGGAAAGTTTAGCGACCGTGGCAAGCCAAAGCCGGACGCGCCATTTACCGCCCACGAAAAAGCAACTACTCCGGAAGTCATCGGTAAAGCAAAGCGGGGGGTTACTGGTACTCGAATTCGTTATTGGGCGGATGACCACATCTTCACCCCTGACGCAAAGTTTTCCTACGAGGAACTTCAGAACCGTGCGCGTCAAACCTCATTCCTGGTTCCTGGCCTACGTATTACGTTGCGTGATGATCGTGGCCTGCCCGGAACAGAAGGCGCCGAAGGCCCCTACGAAGAGGTATTTCAACATGACGGTGGAATCAGTGAATTCGTTGAATACCTAAGCAGTGATTCTGCAGTCACCGATGTCTGGCGCGTGCATGGCAGTGGCTCCTTCCATGAGAAGGTTCCAGTAATCGATGAAAATGGCCGCAGCCATATGCAAGACGTCCAGCGAGTTTGCGAAGTTGACGTAGCGTTGCGCTGGGGGATCGGCTATGACACCTCGATGCGTAGCTTTGTAAATATCATTGCCACTCCCAAGGGTGGAACGCACATTGCAGGGTTTGAACAGGCATTACTGAAATCATTCCGTAAGAACATCGAGTCCAATGCTCGCAAGCTCAAGTTCGGGCAAAAAGACAAAATCGAAAAAGACGACATCATGGCCGGCCTGACAGCGGTATTAACCGTGCGCCTTGCTGAACCACAATTTGAGGGGCAGACCAAGGAAATCCTTGGCACGTCGCAAGTACGCCAGATCGTGACCAAGGTTGTCGAAAAGGCGCTCAATGAACGTCTTTCATCGACTAAACGCGGTGAAAAGGCCGAGGCGGCCACGTTGCTTGAAAAGGTTGTCAACGAGATGAAGTCTCGTATTTCAGCCCGAATGCATAAGGAGACCCAGCGGCGTAAAACTGCGCTCGAGTCCTCTTCGCTTCCTACTAAGCTACTTGATTGTCGTAGCAAAGAAGTTGGACGCTCGGAATTATTTATCGTTGAGGGCGATAGCGCGTTGGGTACCGCACGTGTAGCGCGTTCTAGTGAATTCCAAGCCCTACTTCCTATCCGAGGCAAGATTCTCAATGTGCAGAAAGCCTCCATATCGGACATGCTCTCTAACGTAGAGTGTGCGGCAATGATTCAGGTCATCGGCGCAGGATCAGGTCGTAGCTTCGATATTGAACAAGCGCGATACGGCAAGATCATCCTGATGACAGATGCTGACGTGGACGGCGCGCATATTCGAACGTTACTCTTGACGCTGTTCTATCGATATATGCGTCCCATGATTGAGCATGGACGGGTATACGCTGCTGTGCCTCCACTGCACAGGATCGAAGTAATCAACGCCGGCTCTAAGGCCAACGAGGTTGTTTACACCTACTCGGAGGCCGAGATGACGCGTCTGCTGTCGAAGCTGGAAACCGAGGGGAAGAAGTATAAAGAGCCAATTCAGCGGTACAAGGGATTGGGCGAGATGGACGCAGATCAGTTGGCAGAAACAACAATGGACCCACGCCATCGTATGCTCCGCCGTGTGGGGATCGAACATGCCCAGGCGGCAGAGGAAGTCTTCGACCTGCTAATGGGTTCAGACGTCGCGCCACGAAAGAATTTCATTATCGCGGGCGCTGAGAATCTTGAAAGAGACCGTATCGACGTCTAACCAGACTTTGTGCTGAGAGCTATAGCCCTGCCATTGATCGACTCAAACGATCAATGGCAGGGCTATAAATTTTAACGATGTTTAGGTCGCCGAACGCTTCGTAACGCGGATTACCAGGAGAGCAGACGCGGGGCGATAAGAAGAATCGTCGGGCACACCAGCAACAGGACAGTACATGAGAGAACCACGAAGTTTTGGAACCCACTCAACGGTGCCACTGGAGACAGCAGACGCTGCAAACGACGTGACGTGACCTCTCCACCCGGCATGCCTACAATTTCACCTGCTAATCCCTTAGCGTCGTCCTGACTGGTCTTCGCTGGTGTAATAGAGGAGGCTACCCCGACGATAGCTCTAAGAAGTACCGGACGGGTAACGACCTCTAGTGCTTTATCATCAGCGAGCATTTCAATTAACTGGCGCACTGCTTCCAGGGACAAGCGAGAAGTCGGCAACCACGGTAACGCCTCATGCCACGCGGTGAACGCCAAGATGAGAAAATCATGACGTTGATCTAGGTGTGAACTCTCGTGGGCAATGACACCACGCTGCTCTTCGGCGGAAAGCTGGGTTAGTAGCCCTCGCGATAGCACCGTAACGGATCCATTAAACCCAGGTACACAATAAGCCACGGGCAAATCATGGTCGAGGACCAGTGTGTTAGGTCGTGTCTGTGAAGGGTTGCTCAGTAGCCGTAACAGCTGGCGGTGTTTGGCTCGTTGTCTTGTGGTGCGCCATGAAGCCCGCACTAGGGTCAACACTAGGTGGAACGCAAACAAGAACGCAGTGCTGAGCGCAAACAGGTGGATCACCCCGGGGGAGTTCACGCTAGGATCCCCGGTGACCAAAAGCCAACCGGCATGGAGAGCGGAAATGAGGTCATTGCCTAAGGGGGTTAGTCCCCAAACCAGCATTGACCCAATCATGGATAAGCCGCCGCCCAAGGCGATAGCTTGCCACAGCAGGACAGCAGCGACAGGAGCGCGTGCCGTCCATTTTGCTTTCGACAAAGCCAACGGCGTCGGCCACGCCAAGACGATAGCCAACGCCGCTAGGAAATATGAGGTGAGAAGCACCCAGTCCCCGAAATTCGTGTTACTTAGACAGTCTTTACAGAATCCAAGATAGCACGTAGGGACACTGCTTCTTCAGCCGAGATTCCTCCGATAAATCGGGCAAGGACGGCTTCGCGATCTTGGGCGGTGCCCAAAGCATCATTTAGCAGTCCCACAGTATGGTCCTCACGGGAAGAGGACGCGGTATAACGATGCGGACGAGTAGAGCGTTCCCGCGCTACGAGTCCCTTCTTCTCCAGTCGCGCCAACACGGTTAATACCGTGGTTACTGCGAGTTCTTTCGCATCAGTACCGCATGCAGCCAGGGCATCACGAAGATCATTAGCGGTAAGCGGTTCTGCGGAATCCCACAGTAGGTCCATGACGGAGCGTTCCAGATCGCCAAGGCTGGCCACCAGGTCTTACCTCACTTGCTTTAGTGCTGATGCAGTGTTGTCGCACGTTATAAGGAGTGAAAACAATCTGCTTGGATATTTCATTGTATAGGCGTTCGGCCGATATTTCTACATGACGTAAAAGTATCGGGTGATTTGCGGGTTTGTCAGTAACCGCATTTAGTCACTCAGAAGTAAGAGCCGCATTGTGCTGACTTGGGTTTTTTTATTTCAGAAACTGCAGCCTGTGTCAATGCTGGGAATCTAGATTTTTTAGTGTGGCGACTGATGGTGAATAAGCCGAACCGAGCCGATTTCTACAAGCTGTCGAAATTGGTCTATGGTGACCGTAAGAACTTTTCTACGCAACGCAGAAATAGATGTGCTGCGAACTCGTGACAAATGAGGAATCCATGGATGTACTAGAGATTGCTCGGTGGCAATTTGGGATCACCACCGTTTACCACTTCTTGATGGTGCCACTAACCATTGGGCTGGGACTGACCGTAGCAGTGATGCAAACCGTTTGGCATCGAACAGGCAACGAACAGTGGCTAAGAATGACCAAGTTCTGGGGCAAGCTGTTCCTCATCAACTTCATTATGGGAGTGGCCACCGGTATTGTCCAAGAATTCCAATTTGGCATGGCGTGGAGCGAATATAGCCGATACGTCGGTGATGTCTTCGGAGCACCCTTGGCAATGGAGGCACTACTAGCGTTCTTCGTCGAATCCACTTTCCTTGGCCTATGGATCTTCGGGTGGAAAAAGCTACCTCGACGCATCCATTTGGCCACCATCTGGTGCGCGTCGCTGGCAGCTATCCTCTCGGCATACTTCATTTTGGTTGCCAATTCGTGGATGCAGCACCCAGTAGGCACCGAACTGATCAATGGTCGTGCGGTGATGACGGATGCCTGGGCCGTATTTACGAACAACACCGCACTGGTCACCTTCCCGCATACAATCTTCGGTGCCTTTGCCGTCGCCGGAGGGTTTCTCCTCGGGATTTCCTGGTTCCATCTATACCGACGCCGTAAAGAAGGTATCGACACGATCGACGCGAATGGGCGTGTAGTGGTCGGCGAAGATCTGTCTAAGGGCCGAGTGCGCGACCGTACCGACCATAAGGTCTGGCTTACCTCGTTGCGTATTGGCGCGGTCATCGCCACAATCTCGTTCTTCGGTGTCGCATTGTCTGGCCATGAGCAGGCCAAACTGATGTTTGAACAGCAACCAATGAAAATGGCTGCCGCCGAAGCAGCCTGTCACGACGGCACCGGATTCTCGGTCCTGACCTTGGGGAAGCTGGATACCGAAGGGGCCACCACCTGTGACGACGTCGTGGCAGTTTTTGAATTACCTGGCCTGCTGTCCTTCTTAGCCAATGGCGACTTTGAGACGCCGGTCAAAGGCGTGAACACACTCATTCCCGAGTATCAGGAAAAATATGGCAGTCATTACCCAGATGACCCAGCATTCGGACAATACGCGGGAGAAGAAATCAGCTACCTGCCGGTTATGGAGGTTACCTACTGGGGATTCCGTCTGATGATAACCCTCGGCGGGTTGTCCGCAGTGGCTGCTGCGCTCGCATTGTGGATCACCCGAAAAGGTACCGTTCCACAAAGTAAGTGGCTATCGCGTCTGGTACTTCTTGGCATTGCCGCACCATTTGGAGCGAACTCCGCAGGCTGGATTTTCACCGAAATGGGGCGACAGCCATTTACCGTGGCCCCGAACCCGCAAATGGGTGGAGTGGACCAAGTATTCATGTATACCGCGGCATCGGTTTCACCAACGGTGAGCGCCGGGGAGATGCTCTTCTCCCTGATCACCTTGACCTTGGTATATGGGGTGCTCCTTGTTGTTGAGCTGGTGCTACTTACCCGTTATATCCGCGGTGGAACCGGATCTGCCATGCCCGAACTACTAGAACCCGAGCAAACCTCGGGCAAGGACCCCAGCGACGACGGCGACGTGCTCGCCTTCGCATATTAGACAGGCGGAAAGTAATGGATTGGCTTCCAACTCTCTGGTTTATTCTCATCGCACTACTATGGACCGGTTATCTCTTTCTCGAGGGCTTCGACCTGGGTATCGGCATGCAAATCGGGCTGGGACGGGGCGGAGAGAAACACAAACGTGTACTGCTCAACACCATCGGTCCAGTCTGGGACGGAAATGAAGTCTGGTTGCTGACTGCAGGTGGTGCCACCTTCGCAGCCTTCCCCTACTGGTACGCCTCACTGTTCTCCGCTCTGTACATTCCACTAACTTTGGTGTTGGTGGCACTAATCTTCCGTGCGGTAGCCATCGAATACCGTGGCAAGGCACAAAATGCTACAACACGTGGGCTCTGGGATTTGGCTTTGGGCTGGGGATCGCTGATCGCCGCGTTCGGGGTGGGCGCGATGCTTGCCTTGACCACCTTAGGGCTGCCTCTAAACGAAAACGGTGACCGGGTAGGTGGCCCATTCGCGTGGTTCACTTGGCATGCCGTGCTCGGTGGTGTCGCGGTCGTGGCATTTAGCTGGATACACTCCGTGGCTTTCCTACGATTAAAAACCGAAGGTCCGATACGTGTGAGCTCGGGTCAGCGGTTTATTCGATGGATGCCATGGTGTGTTGTGCCATTGTTGCTGTGGTCTGCAGTCGTGGTGCTGGCAGGTACATCGCTTGCCGCCTGGACGCTGCTCGTCTTGGCAGTGGTTGCTGCGTTCTTCGCTTGGTTTAGCGCCCGTGCAGGCCACGAGGGCCGCTCATTTATTGCCTTGGGCATCATGCTCGTCGGAGCTGTCGCTGCGATCTTCGTTGCGGCCTTCCCTGTAGTGCTCCCTTCAACCATCAACTCGACATTTGATCTGACCATATATAACGCGTCGAGTTCCCCATACACGCTGAAACTGATGAGCATCGTCGCTGCATTCGGCGTGCCGCTGGTCCTTGCATACCAGTCATGGAGCTACTGGGTCTTTCGTAAGCGCATCGGTGAGAAGCATATTCCCGAAGACCATCTCGTGACCTCAGCCGTGAAGTAGTTCTAGCCAGTCTGAAAGGTATAACAGATGTCTGCGCCACGCTTTTTGCCACGTGCTCTTCTCAAACGCCAACAAATCGCTTTCCTGGCGCTTTTTTCGGCTCTCAAATCCATCGGGTTAATTCTTGTAGCCTATGCGCTAGCTACATGGATTGCACAGATGTCGGTGGGTCAAGAATACTCACCGACGTTACTGTGGATGGCCTTGGGCGGGGCAGTGCTTCGTACGGTCGGGGTCTGGGCACTGAATGCTGGGGCTCGACGTGTAGGAGCCGGCGCTAAAGAAAAGATGCGTTCTAATCTTGTCGCCACCGTGGCGGCCCGTCCCGGAATCGTTGGACATCCGAGCCATGACCAGACGGTGGCGCAGACTGCCACACTTGCCAGCCACGGTGTGGAAAAGCTCGACGACTACTTCACCAAATTCATCCCAGCGCTCATTGGCGCCGCGCTAATCCCGTTGCTCTTAGGCATATATATTCTGAGCATTGACTGGCTCAGCGCGCTGATCTTGCTGTTGACGATTCCCCTGATACCGATATTCATGGCGCTCATTGGGATGCACACACAAGACACCATTGCACAGTCCCAAAACAAACTTGATGCGCTGGCTAATCAGCTCTTCGAACTTGCCCAAGGGCTACCCGCGTTGTTAGGACTAGGCCGAGCACAATCGCAGGGGCACGCCATCAGGCAGGTCAGCGAACGCTACCGGGTGGCGACCATGGCCAACCTGAAAACAGTATTCATGTCCAGCTTCTGGCTCGAGTTGATTTCTACGTTGTCCGTCGCAGTACTCGCGGTAGTAATCGGCGTGCGACTGGTCGGCGGGAATATGGATTTGGCCGCCGGACTGACTATCTTGATTCTTGCTCCGGAACTGTTCGTTGCGCTTCGCGAGGTGGGTTCGGCCTACCATGCGGCAGACGATGGGTTAGCAGCCTTTGCCCGGTACGAAAAACAGATCCAAGCGACACCCAAAAAGCAGCTACAAAAAGCAGTCTGCACGGCCCCCGCTGGGCATGTCCTAGAAATTGAAAACCTGAGCCTGCAATATCAGCACACAAACTATATTTATCAGGATTTCAATCTCACCTTGCAGGCCGGTGAACGAAAGATTCTGAGCAATGCCAGTGGTACCGGAAAAACGAGCCTACTGAAACTTATTGCCGAAACCCACACCAGTAACAATGAATTTGCCAGCGAGCTGGTTAGCGGCACAATTCACGTCTGCGCAGAACTCGCAATGATCAGTCAGCATCCCCGGTTCAATGAGGCGACCGGTGCCGCGCAACTCGCACAAGATGTTCCTCAGGCCTCCACCTCGTTCGTACAATCCATGGCGACTGAACTAAACCTCCTTGAGATGTTGCCACGGTCCATCGGGGAGTACTCGCCCGGTGAGCTACGCAGGTTAGAAGTTCTGCGTGCGCTAGTACGGGTACACAGCGTTCCCGAATGTAATCTCTTACTGGCAGATGAACCCACCGCTCATCTAGACGAAGACAATGCCGACAGTGTGCGGCGGCTGCTTACCGAAGTACCAGCGCGGTGCGCAATACTCATTGCCAGCCATGATCCGCTAATCGACCACAGCATTCCGCGGCAGAGCGTGCACGACGTTAGCTCCACAGCGGACATCACTAGCCAGCAATTCGCCGCTCCGACCGACGATGATTTGCAAGCTGCCGCACTCAATCCGCGTGATTGGAACCCACGCCGCGAGGTTGTTGGACGCTACACTTCGGCCCGCAAGGCCCTTTGCTACGGGGTGCTGGCCATACTCTGCGCGGTGGCGCTCGCCGGATTGAGCGGATGGTTGATCGTCGAGTCCAGCTACCAGCCTGCCATCTTGCATCTGACCGTTGCCTTCGTGATGGTTCGAACTCTAGGTATCGGCCGAGCGGTCTTTAGATACCTGGAACAACTGGCCATCCACGACGCAGTACTCAGCTACGCCGGAGCTCTGCGTGAAAAATTGTGGAATGCCATGGTCGCTAACCCCACGCAATGGGGAGTGATGAGCCGGTCCTCACTGGTTCTGCGCTACCTGCTGGCCGAAGTTGACGAGCTACGAGACGGCATCGCCCGGGTACTCTTTCCACCCCTGCAGGCAACGTTGGTCTGGGTTACCGCCACCGTGGTGCTGTATCTCATTCAGACAGAATTCGGATACCTCGCCCTGACCGCAGGGCTACTATTGCTTTTCCCCGTCCGGTGGCTGGTGAAAACCGTGGAGGGACGCCACCTGGCTATGCAACTGCAGCATCGCTTACAGGTGAACCAACTGGTTCTCTCGATCTTGCGACATAAAGAAGCCCTACGCGCCTTCGAAGCGTTGGACAGGCTGCTACACAAGCTCACCGGAGCCGAGCAACACAACACCGAACGAATTCGACGCCACGCCTATGGGCAGGGCACCGCGCCGGCCCTAGCAACATTGATAACCGTCCTGCTGTCGGTAGTCCTAGTTCTAGTCTCAGACGTAAGCGCTTCGTACACGGCCCTGGCGGTCTTATTGGCTCTCTCCTTAGGCGAGCCGGCGTCCAACGCCCTGAACGCGGTTCAACAAGGTCGGGCGCTGAACGAGCTGACCGGGCAACTCGCCCGTAGGGGGATCGGCCAACCCGAACAACTTACCGAAGCCGCTAACAACGACGAGCCAAATTTCACCGTCCACGGGTATCGGCTCAAGGATTTAGCACTAGGCTACGTACCGGGTGTCGCGGTGCTCTCCGGTCTGGATGCCGAGATTCGGCCCGGTCAATGGACCGCACTGACCGGATCCTCGGGGTCGGGAAAATCAACACTCATGACAGCATTGCTTGGCGCGCTACCTGCCAGCGCCGGAACGCTGGAGGCAATTGACGAGCACGGGAACTACCGGCCAATGCGACAAGGTTCCATTGGCTCGGTTGCCTGGTGTCCACAAGAGGCGCACCTCTTTGACTCGACACTGCGTCGAAACCTCAACCTTGCGGTGCCCACCGACCTGGCAGCCTCTGATGAACAGCTCATCGAAGTGTTGCACCAGGTAGGGCTTGGTCGCTGGTATGCCGATGAACCCGATGGATTAGATACCCGCATCGGTAGCGGGGGACACCGGCTTTCCGGAGGACAACGCTGCAAACTGGCGGTGGCTCGCGCTCTAATTGGGGGACACCACACGATCCTGCTCGATGAACCCACCGCACACCTCGGCGTGGATGAAAGCACAGAGCTAATCCACACGCTCCGTGCAGCGCTCGCCGGTCGGACGGTCGTACTGATCACCCATGACACGAGACTTGCACAAATGTGTGAGGGTTCGATCAACTTGACCGAACCCTCACACCAGCTGACTAACTTATTGCCAAGGAGTTAGAGCAGTACACCGCCGTCAGAGAACGGCAACGTGTCCTCACCGGGATGCAGCTCAGGCTTTGCGCGCGGCTTAGTCACTGGTGCGACGCTAGGGCTAGGTGGGGTTGGTTCCTCGGGCGGGCCTTGGGCCGCAGCGCCGGCGACTGGTGATTGGCCAACAAGGGTGCCACCAAGAATGTTGATCGTTTGCGCCAACGGGGCACCGGTCCCGTCTCGCTTGGCGAACTCGGTGGGCAAGGCACGAACCACCCCGGCGGTTGAGCTTGCGCGGGCTGGACCATGGCCGGCGTAACCCAATACCAAGTAGTCCTCGCCCTTGGCGAAGCGGTGTGCCCTGACGCCTGCGGTAGCACGCCCCTTGGCCGGGAACTCGCTAAAGAGACTGATCTTCACCGACTGGCCAGAAGTGCCGGGTAAGGTTTGTGAGCCGGCCGCGATGGTGGCCACCACGGCGTCATCATTTGCCTCGCCCACCACACCGAAGTGAATGACCTGATCCTCTGCGGAGAGTTTGATGCCCGCCATACCCGACGCGGTGCGTCCCTGCGGGCGAACTGCACTGGCAGCAAAACGTAGAAGTTGTGCCTGCCGGGTGACAAAAACCAGCTCATCATTGTCACCGGCTGGTGCTGCAGCAACGACCGAATCGCCCTCCTTCAACGTGATGACCTCAAATTCATCGCGGTTCAGCGGATAATCCGGAGTAACTCGCTTGACCACACCGTTCTTAGTGCCCAAGGCGAAGACTTGATTCAATGGCAGCAACGCCACCACTCGTTCAGGCTTTTCGAGTTTGAGGAACTCATCAACCGGCACACCATTTGCCAGCTGCGGGAATCCATGAGTTTCGGGCAGCACGGGGACATCGATCAAGGAGATTCGAATCATTCGCCCATGAGTCGTCAACGCACCAATTTCACCGCGTGCGGTGGAAGGCACTTGTGATGAAAGTACGTCATGTTTGATTCGGGCGGAGGCAAAGTCAAGGGGTGCTCGGTCATGGGTGCGGGCGATTTGCCCGGTAGCCGAGAGCAAAACGAAGCAAGGAGAATCTGAGACTTCCAAAGCGAGCTTCGCTGTTTTCCCGGTGCCTACCGCCTCTGGAAGGGCGGTGCCCTTCAATGGTTCCAAGGCGGAGGACTTGTTCAGCTTGGTACGTCGTGGAGTGCCGAAGGTCTCTGCTATCTGGCCGAGTTCCTCGGAGACAAGCGCTCGCAGGATCTTGTCGTCGCCCAGAATTTTACGTAATTCTTCGATTTCGGCGCGTAGCTGTTCGGCTTCGGCCTCCAGCTCGATGCGTGAGTATTTAGTTAGTTGACGCAGACGCAGTTCAAGGATGTGGCTTGCTTGGGGCTCGCTTAGATCAAAGACTGTCATCAGTCGTTCACGGGCTTCGGCGGTCTGCTCTGAGGAACGGATAATCGCGATCACGTCATCAATATCGACAATCGCAACCAGCAAACCTTCAACCAGGTGCAAACGATCTTCGCGTTTAGCCAGGCGGTGCGCGGTACGTCGGCGCACCACGTCGATGCGGTGATCTACATATACGCTCAACAATTCGCGCAGACCCAAGGTGCGTGGCTGCCCCTCAACCAACGTCACATTGTTGATGCCGAAGGAGTCTTCCAGTGGCGTGTATTTGTACAAAGCCGCCAACACGGCGTTCGGATTAAAACCGTTCTTCAACTCAATAACGAGTTTTAGTCCGTGATGACGATCGGTGAGGTCAACGACGTCGGAGACGCCGACAATTTTCTTGTTGTTAACGCCGTCTTTGATCTTTTCAATGACCTTCTCCGGGCCCACCGTGTACGGCAGTTCGGTGAAGACCAATGCTGACTTGCGTGCGGAAATCTGTTCCAAGGCAACGGTGGCACGGGTACGGAACGCGCCACGGCCGGTACGGTAGGCATCCTTCACCCCGTCGAGCCCCACGATCGTTCCGCCGGAGGGCAGATCCGGGCCTGGAACGATTTTCATGAGTTCTTCGACCGTAGCATCCGGATTTTCGATCAAATGCTGAGTTGCCGCAATCACTTCACCCAGATTATGCGGTGCCATATTTGTGGCCATGCCCACCGCGATACCGGTAGTGCCGTTGACCAAAAGGTTCGGGAATGCGGCGGGAAGCACCTCGGGCTGCATGAACTGATTGTCATAGTTCGGGACGAAGTTCACCACGTCTTCGTCGAGGTTGGCGGTCATGGCTACCGCGGAAGCAGCCAGTCGGGCCTCGGTATAACGTGCCGCTGCCGGGCCATCATCAAGGGAGCCGAAATTTCCGTGGCCGTCAATCAGTGGCAAACGCAGTGAAAAGTCTTGGGACAGTCGGACCATGGCATCATAGATCGCAGTGTCGCCGTGTGGGTGTAGTTTACCCATCACTTCACCGACCACGCGAGCGGACTTTACATGGCCTTTTTCTGGGCGCAAACCCATTTGAGACATTTGGAAAAGTATCCGTCGTTGCACCGGCTTCAAACCATCTCGGGCATCAGGGAGCGCGCGTGAGTAGATCACCGAGTAGGCGTACTCCAAGAAGGAGGATTCCATTTCGCTGGTGACATCAATATCGACGATGTTCTCGACGAAATCCTCTGGGATCTCAGGGGTTTTTTTGCGAGCCATTACTCTGTCTACGCCCTTCATCTGCTGCTTCACGGCCTAAAATGTTCTACTTTCGTGTTGCGTCTGGGCGCAAACACGAAAGCGCGACTATTCTAAGCTTATGGTGGATCGTAAACTTTCAGCGGCATATCCAGCCCACTGGGAAGCAGATGTTGTTCTTCGCGATGGCACGACCGCGCATCTAAGGCCAATTACGCCCAAAGATGCTCAAGCCTTGCAAGAAATGCATAAACAGCAATCTGAAACTTCGGTTTACCTACGCTATTTTACGTACAAGTCATCGCTGACTCCTAAAGAACTCGACCGCTTCACCAATGTAGATCATCACAACCGGGTGGCGTTTACCGTGGTTCGCGGTTCAAAAATCATCGGGGTTGGCCGTTATGACCGTTTGGATGATCCCGCCGAAGCCGAAGTGGCGTTTAACGTTTCTGACGAATATCAAGGCACTGGTATTGGATCCATCCTGCTCGAACACCTTGCGGCAGCAGGGCGTGAAAACGGCATAGAGAAATTTACAGCTGAGATTTTGCCGGAAAATCGAAAGATGCTCACTGTTTTCTCAGATGCAGGTTACGCCGTGGCACGGCACTTTGAAGATGGCGTAATCATGCTTGAATTCCCCATCAACCCCACCGATAAATCTCGTGAAGTGACCGAAGCCCGCGAACACCGTGCCGAAGCAAGTAGTGTGGCAGCGATTCTGGCACCCACTGCGGTCGCTGTCATTGGTGCTAGCCGGTCTTGGGGGAGTATTGGGCACGATGTGCTTGATCGACTGGTCGAAGGCCGTTTCTCTGGAACCGTCTATGCGGTAAATGAGCAGGCCTTCGAAGTGGGCGGCTTGACCAGCTACGGAAAAATTACCGAGGTGCCCGGCCCGGTAGATCTGGCTATTATTTGTGTGCCTCGCGAACGTGTACTGGAAACCATTACGGAGTGCGGCGCCCACGGAGTTAAAAGCCTGATTATTATGACTGCCGGCTACGAATCGGTGGAGGGACTCCTGGCGCAACGCGAACTTGTGGCTCTGGCCCGCGCCAATGGCATGCGTGTGGTCGGTCCTGCCTCATTGGGCGTGCTGAACACAGACCCGGCTATCCGGCTCAACGCCTCGCTGGCTAGGGAATTACCAATTGCTGGCAAGGTTGGCCTGTTTAGCCAGTCGGCTGCCATGGGCATCGTCCTGCAAGGCGCGGCAATGCAACGAGGGGTGGGCCAGAGCAGCGCCATCTCGGCCGGCCTACGCGCAGATGTATCTGGCAATGATGCGATGCAGTATTTTGAAGATGACGAACGAACCGCGGTACTCGCCATGCATCTTGAGTCTTTCGGTAATCCACGTAAATTCTCGCGCATCGCTCGCCGTCTGGCACGCAGCAAGCCCGTGATCGTGGCGAAATCAGATCTACTCGGGCGCCGACTTCCACCGGGGCATTCGGTACGTTTAGGCGAAGCTCCGCCTGAGGCGTTGAACGCGATGCTCCGCCAATCCGGGGTAATTCGAGTCAGATCTATCGAAGAGTTGATGGACGTCGCTTCGTTGCTCTCCGTTTTCCCTGCTCCGGCCGGACCGCAAGTTGCGGTGCTCTCCAACTCTTTGACGTTAGCTGAAGTCGTTTGTGATGTCAGCGAAGGACGGAATTTGTTCGCTACCGCGCAACGAGAAGAGCTTGATTATTCGCAGGGGCAATCGCGCTCCACGGCGATACTACGAGCCCGGGTCAGGGATCTGGTTCAGGACCCGCAGGTGCACGCCGTGGTGGTGGCCCATTTGCCGGATCTGGGCATGGACGTCAAGTCGGTCATTAAAGTGCTCTCCGAATTTAGCGGACAAGACAAACCAGTTATTGCATTGATGACTGGACTGACCGATGCGAAGTTCCGCGAGGGGGTACATCATTCAATTCCCGTGTTTACCTCGCCGACCGAAACGATTGGTGCTCTGGCTAAGGCCTACGGTTACAGCCAGTGGATGAACATCCCTTACGAACCCTTACCTGAATTTTCGGACGTTGATGCGTCCGCCGCCCACGAATACTTGGAAGAGTTAGTCAACGGCATTTCTGGGACCGAACTTCAAGAACTTACTCATAAACAGTCAGCCAAACTCCTCGGGTTTTATGGCATCAAGGTTTTTGACTCGAAGGTAGTCAACAGCGCGCAAGAGGCTGTGGCTGCGGCAAATCGACTTGGCTGGCCAGTGGCGCTCAAAGCTAATGACCCGGATCTGCGCCAGCGCCTAGACCTTGGAGGGGTGCGTCTAAATATTCCTGACGCGCAGAGTTTAGAAGCTAACTTCGAACATATGAGCATGTTGATGGCCGAATACAACGTTCACTCCCTCGAAGTGCAAACTATGGCACCGGCAGGACAAGCGTGCGTGATCAAGGCGGTCGAAGATCCGCTCCTTGGACCGGTGATTTCCTTTGGCCTGAGTGGAGATCCCGTCAATCTGCTTAATGACTGGTCTCATGCCGTGGCGCCGCTGACCATCGAGGATCTTGATACCTTAATCCGCCGGCCGCGTAGCAGTGTGCGCCTTTTCGGATATCAGGGCTTGCCTGCAGTGGATCTGACGTCGTTGAAAGACTTCATTGCACGTGTCTCGCTACTCAAAGATCACCATCCCTCGATCACCATTATGAACTTCACTCCGGTGAGTGTGGCCCAGGAATCATTGAGTGTGTTGGGTGTCAGCATAAAAATAGGTGATGCCGAACAGCGCACCGACAGTGTCAGGCGAGCGCTGCGAAGTTGAGCTGAGGGCTGGCTTGGATGATTTGGTCGGTAGTACTCGGTAGAATTGGGTTATGAACTCACCAACGTATTCCACTACCGCTGGTGCTGAATTGCAGCACGATCTGGTCAGGGCAGGTTTTTACCCGCAGATGGTGCAGGATGTCTTAGCTGAAGCGATGATGTCCCAACCGGTACTTGACCACTATGTTCATCTTGAGACACACTTTGATCACAACGAAGTGCATCGCCATATTACGGTGATGGTGCTCAGTGAAAAAGTTCTTTACATCATCCACGTTGATGATCAGCAACTTGATGATCACGGTAAAGACGTCATGGCTCAGGTTTCGACCGAAATGATCGCATTGCACCGAATTGCGTCAGTGGCTACCAACTATGTGTATCACCAGCCACAGCACTACCGCACCGGTGATGAAGTGCGAGAATTGACGTTTGGAATGTCTTGGAATGGCACTCGTCGCATTGATTTGGAACCTGCCTCTTGTGCAGATCCGCAATGTGACGCGGACCATGGACTGAGCGGAACCGCGCAGCCAGAGGACCTGGTAATTCGCGTGAGCGCTGAAGCCGACGGACAACGTGCAGTAAATAAAGCGCGTGAGTTCGCGGTCCGTCTTCGCCACGAAACTATCTGACTAGCTATGAGCCAAGAAATCAGCAATCCGACGTTGCCGACGCCGCCGCAAGCCCTGCCGGTTGCTCCGGCTTACGGGCAGTCAACGTTATCGGAGATTCTTCCGTCGGCTGCCACGGCACTCGGCGTTCCCGGGTATCTGAACCCGTTAGGGCTACAAACCACTAAACGGGTTGCCTTGATCATGGTTGATGGCTTGGGCTGGAATCAATTCAAATCTCATATCGCCCATGCGCCATTTTTACGTTCGCTCTTTGAACGGGCACAAAAATTAGGTACTGGTTTTCCTTCGACCACTGCGACAAGTTTGAGTAGCTTGGCGATCGGCGTGACGCCGGGGGAGCATGGCATGCTTGGCTACGATGTCGTCGATCCTGAGCGCCGCCGCGTTGTCAACCAGTTGGGTGGGTGGCCTGCAGATCTGAGCCCCGATGGTTGGCAAACCCTTCCCACGATCTTTGAGGCAACGCGTGACCACGGAATTCATGTGGCCTCTGTATCCTTACCATTGTTCGAAAAGTCGGCATTAACTCGTGCCTCTTTGCGTGGACCAAAATTTTTCGCCGCCAGGCAGACCAGTGCGCGGGCCAGAGCCACCCACGAGATTTTTGCCAAGAATCGTAATGCTCTGGTGTACACGTACTTCAACGAGCTGGACAAGGCTGGCCATAAGTTTGGCGTGGACTCTAGCCAGTGGCGAGATTCCCTCGAAGAAATCGACTACGTCATTAAAACGTTAGTTTCCCGTTTGCCTGAGGAAACCACGGTACTCATCACCGGCGACCACGGAATGGTGGATGTTCCCAGTTCGCAGCGCATTGACTATAGCCTGGAACCGGAACTTATAGATGGTGTAGAACTGACCAGTGGTGAACCACGTGGTGTGCAGCTGAGCTTTGCAGCTGAGACTAGCGCGACCCAGCGCCAGCACGTGCGTGAGGCGTGGCAGCGTGCGTACGGCGCTAAAGCTTGGGTGCTCAGTCGTGAGGAAGCGATTGATCTAGGCTACTTCGGTAAAATTTCAGAAGAACACGCAGCACGCTTGGGTGACCTGATGATTCTGGCTGCCGAGCCAATTGCATTTTATGATGGCCGCAGAGTCTCTCCCACAGCTTTTGAGATGGTCGGCCAACATGGTTCGTTGACAGCAGGGGAACGATTTGTGCCGTTATTTACGCTCCGCACTAAATAATTTACTTGCGTGCTAATGCGCACACATTAAACGTGAGAGGCACCGTGCAAAGAATATTTGCACGGTGCCTCTCACTTTTCGCGGATCGGACTATTTAAGAATCGGTGTCCTTTTTACGCTTTCCAAACATAATGTCATCCCAGCTGGGAACAGAAGACCGCTTTGGTTTGCGCGGAGCGTTCTCCTCCGCTGAAGCGCCATCGTCATGGGTGGCATCTTCAGAATCTTCCTTATCGGTGACTACTACCAGCTGTGAGGTCCTTGAAGACACACCCTGAGATAGATGAGGGAATGAATCTTCCTCATCATTGTCATACTTACTCATGCTGCGTTCAATGATTTCGTTCAACCGGTCATCCTTTGCGGGATCCCCGGGAGCTCGCTGACCGCGACGTGCGTTGAGTAGGCTGACAAGTTCCTCGGAGTCGTTGTTCTCCGCGGCCGGAGCCGGGGCTGAGGGAGCCTCAGCTTGTCCTACGGCTGCGATCGGTCGAAAGTACTCAGGTGCCTGCTGCTCGCTCAAGGTTTGCGCCCAGCGGTTCAGGTTCTTCAAAGATTTACGCGAGGGAGTGAAAGCCCACTTTGCGATATTTTCTTTGTCCTCGTTCGAACCGTTGTCCAATGACTCAACATTTTCAGAGTGTAACGGTGAGTCAAACTGGACCGTGACAATCCACTGCCCTTCTGGATCTTTCCAAGAATTCCAGCGAGCGTGCTCGGCATCAATGTTCAACTGGTGCAGACGATGCACCACCATTGTTCCAAGATCCGCTGGCTCTTCACCGAAGACCTCTCGGTATTCGGCGTCGGTTTGTGGTCCTGAGACCTCAACGCGACGAGCTAACTCTGCGATATGCTCGCGTTCTGCGAGAACGGGGCCCTCATACTTGATGATTTGCTCTACCGGAACATCCCACTCAAGTGAAAGATCATAGGCAGACGCACCGGCACGTACACGCGCCTGAATCTCACGTGGCGAATGAACCGAAGCCTCATCTCGGTTCCGTGGCGCCCGCGAGCGGGCGATTTCGGCCATTGCACTGCGCAGCGCATCGTCGACAGGAAGTTCAAAACTCATCCCATCGTCGCTGCTGACCTGCAGGCTGGAACCATTTTCATGAATTCCTACCAGTCTCAGCTGACGCATTACTACCCTCCACACGGTCTATTTCCTGAGTAAAACTCTGCCACTGATGGGCTCAATTTCCTACCACCGCCCCGGGTGTGGCGCAAGATTCGTCTCAAGTTCATATCACTTTGGGCCTCTCGTGTCACCGGAGGGAATGTTGTGCCCTGTTAAACGTTATACTTTTAGGCCGGTACCGTTGTTTGCCAACAGGCTTCCGGTAGCGAGCATTTCGCCAGAAGAAAAGAGTTAAAAACGATTATGGTCAACAAAAACGTTGCTTCACGCGAGACCAGTCAAGACCGGTCCCGTGCCGAGCAGTTGGCCGCGGCAAAAAAATTAGGCACCGCTGCAAGCGCGAACCTGATCGATGAGAATGAAGCAGAACTTGCCGAAGCCTTCATCCTGCCAGGTGGAGAAGCCGGTCAGGATGAAGCCAATGTTGACATCGTTCCGGAGCAAGCCGACGAATTCACTTGTGCCTCATGCTTCATGGTGCGTCACCGTTCCCAGCTGGCGCGTGAAGAGCAGGGGCAAAAATATTGCACCGAGTGCGAAGGATAACTTCGCAAGACTCGATGCAATATGTGTGCCATAAGAACGTCTGAATTACTTAGACGCTAGTCTTCTCTTGGTTTTTCCGCCGGTGCTTCACCCTGTTCTTCAGCGTGGTGAGATGCAGACTCTCGCTGGCCTTCTTCGGTGTATTCATACATCACACCGTTGAGGGCCGCGGTCAGCTCTTCTGGACGACGTGTAGAGGTAATCCAGTATGGTGTCTCATCGCGTGGATCAGTCACCTCGATGCAAACCACCGCATCCAGCCATCCGCGCAGGTTCATAAAGGCTAGACCGTGGAGCTTCTGGCCACGCTGTTTGAATGCCTCTTCGCCGCGGTAGCCGACCGCTTCGCCAACAAATTTACGCTCGATGGTCGCGCGACCTACGGTGAGGTTTTCTGCGGTGACTTCCAAGGTGGGAACCTTGAGCAAGAAGATGACCACGATGGCGACTAGGACAATCAGTCCGGTGGCGATACCCCACGGGACACTGATCGGTGCGATAGCAACACCCGCGGTGATGGCGATCAATAAAGGCCAAATCCATGTGCCGGCCGATGGCCATAGCTTTTCACGGAATAAAACATTTGAAGCCTCTGGGCTGGGAGTACTCATACCCTCCAGTTTAGGCACTATTTCGCTGGCTATGAACCGCCGAGAAATCTGACGGACACGTTGAACTGCTCGCGATAGAGTTGGGCAGGTAGAAAATGACCACACAATCTCCTCGGGGGAATAAGCAAAACCTATGAACGAGCCCACGATTTCAGTAAAGATCAAGATGCTGGACCCAGACTTGCCGGTGCCAAGCTACGCGCACCCCTCTGACGCCGGAGCTGACCTGCATGCTCGCGAATCGGCAGTGCTCCAACCAGGTGAGCGGGCCTTGATCCGCACCGGTCTGGCGATCGCACTTCCGCACGGTTACGTGGGTCTAGTTCATCCACGAAGTGGCTTGGCGGCCAAACATGGAATTACAGTGGTCAATGCACCGGGTACCGTAGATGCAGGTTACCGAGGCGAGATTATGGTCACACTATTAAATACGGATAACACCAACGCATTTGAAGTGAAGCGCGGGGATCGAATCGCGCAGCTCGTCATCCAGAAAGTAGAACTTGCCCAATTCGAGCAAGTCCAGACACTGGATGACACCGCTCGCGGAACCGGCGGCTTTGGATCAACCGGCGGATTTACCGCGAACTAAGTACTCTTGAGGTATAGAGCGCAAAATTTAAGGACATCATGATTTTCAAGCGTAAGAAGTCGGAAGCAACGCCGGTCGAAGAGCCAACCGCTGCACCAAGCTCCTCGGAGCCTGAGACTAGTGCCGGGCCCTTCGACATAAGTGACGTGCCGGATACCGACAGCTACCTCGATTTCGGTTCAATTCTAGTTAAGCCGATTCCAGGTATGAAGGTACGCATGGATATCGAGCAGGCGAATCAGCGAGTTGTTGCTGTCTCACTTGAAATCGCCGAATCACGCGTTCAGCTGATGGCCTTTGCCTCGTCAAAGTCGGAGTCACTGTGGCCCGGGATCCGCGAGAAAATCACCGGCGATATTCGCGAACAGAATGGAGAAATTTTCTCCCGCGAAGGCGAACATGGTGAAGAACTGCTAGCCAAGGTTCCACAGCAGCTTCCAGATGGCCGGGCCGGACACGTAGCCTTGCGCTTCGTCGGTGTTGATGGTCCGCGCTGGTTCCTGCGCGCCGTGGTTGGCGGGGCCGCCATCGGGGACGAGACAGCCACCGAGGTCATCGATGACCTTCTGCGCAGCGTCGTGGTCAATCGTGGCGACAAGCCTCTGCCTCCGGCCGAGCTTCTACCGTTGAACGTGCCAAGTAACGCCAATACGCGTGTCGAAACTCCTTCGCCGGAAATCACCCGCCCGGAACGTGGCCCCGAAATAACTCAGATCGGCTAAGGACATGTCCTGCGAGCCTGCACCCTTATCGGCGCAGCTTGATGGCAGAGAATCAAGGCCAGCTCATCGGCATCTTGACTCGTTGTCCGAGCTGCCCGACAAGGGCCGAATCGAGCACATCGGGTATATCCAATCGGTCAGCTACTCGGCGCCGAATACTCCACCACGGCTGACGGCCGTGGTGGTTGATCAGTTAGCTGCAGCTACTGGGCGACAGCGCACCGTAGCGCACGTGAAATTGCTCTTCATGGGTCAAAAACAGGTACCTGGAATCAAGCCCGGAGTGAAAATCAAATATGCGGGCATGGTGGCCCCAGTCGATCAGGTCCCCAGTATTTTTAATCCCCGGTATCTGATCGTTCCGGTAAGCCACGGGTTGTAGTGACGTCCAAAATAGTCGGGCAGCAGGTCTTGACGACCAACCGAGGCAGAAGTGAGAACAATGAATAACGAAGAACAGCCAAGTGAGCCACAAGCTCCCAAGGAGAACTCGCTAGCTTCCAGCCTCGGCCAGAACGCAAAGCTATCGCAGAACGCGGACGGCGGGATCGATGTCATCGCCAGCGTTGGTGGCATGCGCGGAATTCTTGAGACGGTAATTCCGGGCTTCGTGTTTGTGATGGTCTATGCGTTGAGCCGCGAATTGTCGTGGGCGCTGGTCGCGTCGATCGGGCTTGGCGTGATCTTTATGATCGTGCGGCTGATTAATAAGTCGACACTGGTGCAGGCGGCCAGTGGGCTGATCGGCATCCTGATCTGTGCCTTTGCTGCCCGGTCCAGTGGTGAAGCCAAAGATTATTATGTTCCAGGCTTCTTCATCGGTGCCGGATACCTGATGGCCCTTGTCATCTCGATTCTCATCAAATGGCCGTTGGCCGGAGTGCTGTTCGGTTTCATTCGCAACGAAGGAACCGAATGGCGACAGCAACCGGGCAGGTTACGCCGCTATGCGATCGCCACCTGGATCATCATCGCGGTCTTTATCGCGCGATTGGCAGTCCAACTGCCGATGTACTTTGCCGACAACGTGGTGGCCTTGGGCCTGGCTCGCGCACTGATGGGTGTGCCGCTGTACGCTGCCGGACTGTGGTTCGCTTGGCTGGTCTCTCGCCCGGCCATGGAGAAGTCCTAGCGCTTTATCCCGCGCAACGTAGTACGCAAGGATGCTTCGGCTTCGGGTGTGGTGATGAAGAAGATTTCATCCCCGCCCTCGATGACATCATCATCGCTGGGTGGGAAGGGTGCCTTGTCTCGCACAATCGCCACAATCGTGGTGTCGTGTGGCCAGGTCACGCGGCCTAAGGTGCGCCCGATCAACTCGGAGTCATGCGGTACGGTGAACTCCGCCATATGAACCTCGCCGCTTTTGAGCGTCAGTAGCCGAACCAGGTCGCCCACCTCGACGGCTTCTTCGACCAGTGCAGTCATCAATCGCGGGGTGCTGACGGCGACATCGACACCCCAAGCATCATCAAACATCCACTCATTTTTTGGGTGGTTCACTCGTCCCACGGTACGGCGGACACCAAATTCACTTTTCGCCAACAGTGAGACGACCAAATTGACCTTGTCATCACCCGTGGCAGAGACAACTACATCAAATTCTTCGAGCTTGGCGCGTTGTAATACCGCCAGTTCGCAGGCATCCCCAATGAGCCACTGGACATTGTCCAAATCTGCGCGTTCAGCCATTTCGGCTTTCTGATCAACGATCATTACCTGATGAGAATTCAAAACCAGCTCGCGGGCAATCGAGCTGCCCACCGACCCGGCACCGGCAATCATAACTTTCACGTGGATTAGCTCTCTAGTCTTAGTCGCTGACGGCGACCGGTGCGTTGGCAAGGATTTTTTCGACGTCTTTACTTTGGTCCAGATTCATCATCACGTGCACCAAATCGCCGCCCTGCAGCCGGGTGCGGCTTTGCGGAATGGTCCCTTCGCCGAAGCGAGTCAGGTAAGCCACACGGACCCCGGCAGCTTCCTCGACTTCTTTGACTAGGTGGCCATACCAGTCGCGATGCAAGGCGACCTCGGTCAGCATCAGTCGTCCCGATGGTTCGCGGTAATCTCCGCGCATCGAGTAGTCCGGCAGGATGCGACGCAATACTTGGTCGGTGCTCCAACGCACCGCAGCGACCGTGGGAATTCCCAGTCTTTGATAAATTTCTGCACGTCCGGGATCGTAGATACGTGCCACAACGTGGGGTACGTGGTAACTTTCACGGGCCACGCGGGTGGCTAGAATGTTGGAATTATCACCGCTGGAAACCGCTGCAAAGGCATAAGCTTCCTCAATTTTGGCTTCAACTAGGGTGTCTCGGTCAAAGCCGAGGCCAATAACCTTGCTGCCGGAAAACTCTTGTCCTAGACGGCGAAAAGCCTCGGGGTCTTGATCGATGACGGCCACCGAATGCCCGGCTCCGTCTAGCGTATGAGCCAGCGCAACGCCTACGCGTCCGCATCCCATGATCACAAAGTGCGCCACCGCCAACTCCTTGCTTTCGTGCCACCAGTAAAACTTGCTTGTGTTGCTCAATGTACAGCTCCGAAAGCAACAATAGCCTCCGGTGCGAAGCACATCATTGACCCAACGCTACTGTCTAGGCTGTGCCCTGAGATAACGTTATCTCGTGCCTGCTTTATTTGATGGTCTCAAAAGGATCCTCGTGGGCCGACCGTTTAGCACTGAACAGCTTAAACGTAAACCGGTCCCACCTAAGATCGCCTTGCCGATCTTCTCTTCCAGCGCGCTGTCATCCTTGGCATACGCGCCCGACGAAATTTTGTTGACCCTCGCCATGGCCGGAATCGCCGCCACGATGCTTTCACCAGCCGTGGGCGTTGCGGTACTCGTGGTGCTTCTGGTGCTGGTGCTCTCCTACCGCCAGTCGGTAGAGGCCTACCCATCGGGTGGGGGAGACTATGAGATTGTCCGTAAGAACTTGGGCCCACGCTCGGGAACCACCGTGGCTTCGGCGCTCCTGGTCGACTTCGTGTTGACGGTCGCGGTGTCAAGCTCTTCTGCGGCGCAGTACCTGTCGGGCGTTTTCCCGGCCCTAGGGGAGCACCGGGCCGCGGTCGCCTCAGCCATTGTTGCTTTCCTCGTAGTTGCGAACTTGCGGGGACGCGGCCAAGGACGCTGGTCTCTAGCCATTCCGGTGTATCTATTTGTCGGCGGCATGCTGATGATGATCGCCGTAGGTGCCGTGCTGGCCTTCACCGGAAACTTAGGGTTGGCCCCTAGCGCCGAATTTACAATCATCCCGGAACAAGAATTTGCCACCGGTATGCATGGAGTCGTTGGGGCATTACTGATCTTGCGCGCGTTCTCCACCGGGTCGGCGGCGCTGACCGGAATCGAAGTACCGATCTCCAACGTTCACTACCTAAGCAAACCGCGTGCCAAAAATGCGGGACGCATTCTGTTAGCCATGGGACTACTGTCCGGAGTGCTCACCCTAGGCACGTTGATGCTGGCGCGCGCTACAGGCATCAAGGTCGTCGCTGATCCGCAGACCTCGCTGATGCTTAATGGCGAACCCATCTCAGAGGCCTATGTGCAAATACCGGTGCTGGGTCAGCTGGCCCAGGCTGTTTTTGGGAATTTCTTCCTCGGCACCGTGGTGGTCTCGATTCTGACCATCGCGGTGTTGTTGCTCGCCGGGAACCAAGCATTTAACTCTTTCCCAAACCTCGCCAGTCATCTAGCCTCCGATGGCTACCTGCCGCGCCAGCTTCGGACCCGCGGTGATCGCCTAGGATTTTCCAACGGCATTTTATCTCTGGGTCTTGCTGCCATTGTTTTGATCCTGTTGTTCAACGGCG
The DNA here is from genome assembly GCF_002332285.1 of Glutamicibacter sp. BW77. NCBI lineage: Bacteria > Bacillati > Actinomycetota > Actinomycetes > Micrococcales > Micrococcaceae > Glutamicibacter > Glutamicibacter sp. BW77. Next base: position 25,167 of record NZ_NRGT01000031.1, read on the forward strand.
ACGTGACGATCCTGGTGCAGCTTTATGTGGTCGGAGTGTTTGTTTCCTTCACGCTGAGCCAGTTGGGCATGCTCAAACACTGGTCGCGGGTGCTAGTGACGGTGACCGACCGGAAGATCCGGGCGGCGAAGCGTCGCAAGCGTCTGTTGAATCTGATCGGCTTGATTTTGTCACTGCTGGTTTTGGTGGTTGTGTTGGCCACCCGTTTTGTTCACGGAGCATGGCTTGCGGTGTTAGGCATCGTAGCGCTGACGTTGATCATGGAATCTTTGCAACGTCATTACCAGCAGGTCGACAGCGAGCTGTCGATTGATGATGAACACTCGGCCACCGCGCTGCCGGCGAGAGTCCACGCATTGGTACTCGTGTCCACGGTACGTAAACCGGTGCTACGCGCCCTGGCTTTCGCACGAGCGTCGCGACCATCAAAATTGGAAGCGATCATCGTAGATATCGAAGCGGAGAAAACCGCGCGTACCTTGGCTACCTGGGATCGACTGCAAATCCCGGTTCCGATCACCGCGCTGGCCTCTCCATACCGCGATATTGCCGGACCCTTGATCGAACATATTCGGTCGATTAGGCGGGAGTCGCCAAGAGATCTCATCGTGGTTTACATTCCCGAATACGTGGTCGGCCACTGGTGGGAGCAGCTGGTGCACAACCAGACGGCCCAACGGGTCAAAAACCGACTGCACTACGAACCTGGAGTGCTCATCGCCTCGGTGCCTTGGCGCCTGCTGAGCTCTTCCGACGCACTACTCGGTGCCCCGACCGAGGAATCCTCGGCACACCGAAACACCTCACCTCACGAAGGATGATACTTATGAACGCTCCCGAAACCTTAGAGCTACGCCTTGGATCGATTGCCCACGGTGGACACACCGTGGCACGACATGAAGGTCGAGTAATTTTCGTCCGCCATGGGATTCCCGGCGAACTGGTCAACGTGGTGTTGACCGATGCCGGCGAAACCGCCAAATTTTGGCGTGCAGATGTCGTTGAGGTACTCGAAGCCAGCGAACATCGAGTGCCTCATATCTGGGACCAGGCCGATGCACTGACTCACCGCGACCCGGTGGGCGGAGCAGAATTTGGCCATATTAGTCTGGATTACCAGCGCGTGCTCAAGGCGCAGGTGGCCGCGGAGCAGCTGACTCGTCTGGGTGGGCTGAAAGCCGAAGACTACAATTTCCCTGCGGTGCAGGCAGTACCGGGAAACGCGGACGGCCTTGGCTGGCGTACCCGGATGTCCTACTCGGTGACCGAGAGTGGCCACTTGGCCATGAGTGGTTTTCGCAGCAATGAACTGACCGAGATTACCCAGATGCCTTTGGCGCATCCTGGGATCGAGGCCATTGGGTTGTACTCGGTGGACTTTAGCGGAATCGATCGGGTGGAAGTCGCGGTATCAAGCCGGGACGATTCCACGGTGCTCGTGCTGCTTTCAGAAGTTCTCCCAGGCGCTGCCTTGCGTGTGGCGAAGCAACTTCCAGAGGGCGTCAATCTTGCCGTCTTTAGCCAAATGGGTGGTTCCGCGGCCGACGGCAAAGGCGAGCTTGAGGTTATCACCGGCAATGGCTGGCTCACTGAGCAGGTATTGGGCAATTTCTTCCGCATTACCGGTGAAGGTTTCTGGCAGGTGCACCGCAGTGCCGCAACGCTGTTGACCGAGCGCGTCATGGATCTTACGGCCCCGGAATCTGGCGAAGTCGTCGCCGACCTTTACGCCGGCGCGGGACTTTTCTCCTTGCCGCTAGCCGAAGCCGTGGGACCCCAAGGTCGGGTCTTTAGCATCGAAGGTGCACCGGGAACTCACGCGGATGCGAAGAAGAATCTAGCGCAGACCCCACAGGTTACCGTGACACGCGGCCGGGTAGAACGCTTGATGCGCCAGCTGGCTCGCGAGGCTCAGCTGGACGCGGTGGTCTTGGATCCACCACGCACCGGTTTGGATAAGCAATCAGCAGCGGAATTGACTACTAGCGGAGTTCCACGCATTTGTTACGTCTCGTGTGACCCGGCAGCTTTTGCCCGCGATACCGCCCGATTGATGGCTCGCGGCTACGAATTAGATCACATGGAGATTCACGATTTATACCCGCATACTCACCATATGGAGTCGATTGGTCTGTTCGTCCGCCGTTAGACGATGATTTTAAGCGCTTGAACCACAAATTAAGCGTAAAATTTCTGCGGATCCGGCATTTTCTCCCAGTTGCGGATAGACTGGTGTTAGCTCTGCAGCAATACAAATATGACATTCTCAGTTAGGAGCGCCTAACTGGAATTATGTTTGAGCATGCATAAAGAATGAGTGTCTGGCGAGAGGAGTCCCAATGAGTAAAGTGGACAGTTTCGGTGCCAAGGGCGTACTTGACGTCAAGGGAACCGAATATGAAATTTACCGACTGAATAAGGTCGAAGGCTCGGAAAGCCTTCCCTACAGCTTGAAGGTTCTACTTGAGAACCTGCTTCGCACTGAAGATGGTGCGAACATCACCGCAGACCACGTAAAGGCCGTAGGCCAGTGGGATGCATCGGCTCAGCCGAACACCGAAATCCAGTTCACCCCAGCCCGCGTGCTGATGCAGGACTTCACCGGTGTGCCTTGCATCGTTGACCTTGCAACAATGCGCGAGGCAGTTCAGGAACTGGGTGGCGATCCTACCCGCGTGAACCCACTGGCACCTGCCGAAATGGTCATCGACCACTCCGTGCAGATCGATACCTTTGGTTTCGCAGGCGCCGTTGAGCGCAACATGGAAATCGAATACCAGCGCAATGGTGAGCGTTACCAGTTCCTGCGTTGGGGCCAGACCGCATTTGACGACTTCAAGGTCGTCCCACCAGGCACCGGCATTGTGCACCAGGTCAACATCGAGTTCCTGGCTCGCACCGTGATGACCCGCGAAGTTGACGGCGTGCTGCGCGCATACCCAGATACTTGTGTCGGCACCGACTCCCACACCACCATGGTTAACGGTATGGGCGTGCTGGGCTGGGGCGTTGGTGGCATTGAGGCCGAGGCAGCAATGCTCGGCCAGCCTGTCTCCATGCTGATCCCACGCGTTGTTGGCTTCAAGCTTGCTGGCTCCATCCCAGCCGGCGCGACCGCAACCGACGTGGTGCTGACCATCACCGAAATGCTGCGTAAGCACGGCGTTGTTGGCAAGTTCGTTGAGTTCTACGGTGAAGGCGTGGCAGCAGTGCCACTGGCTAACCGTGCAACTATCGGCAACATGTCCCCAGAATTCGGCTCCACCGCCGCAATGTTCCCAATTGACGACGTCACCTTGGATTACCTGCGCCTCACCGGCCGCAGCCAGGAGAACGTGGACCTCGTTGAGGCTTACGCCAAGGAACAGGGCATGTGGCACGATCCAAGCCGCGAGATCCGTTTCTCGGAATACCTCGAGCTGGATCTTTCCACCGTCGTTCCATCGATCGCCGGCCCGAAGCGTCCACAGGACCGCATCGAGCTGTCCTCGTCGAAGGAACAGTTCCGCAAGGACATCCACAACTACGTTTCGAACACCGAAGACACCCAGGGTGTTGGACGTCCATCGACCGCAGTTGAGGTCACCAAGGAAGATGGTCAGAAGTTCACCATCGACCACGGTTTGGTTTCGATCGCTTCGATCACCTCGTGCACTAACACCTCCAACCCTTCGGTCATGCTTGCCGCTGCAGTTCTTGCACGCAACGCTGCCGACAAGGGTCTGGCCTCCAAGCCATGGGTCAAGACTTCGGTCGCCCCGGGCTCGAAGGTTGTTACCGAGTACTACGAGAAGTCCGGCCTGATGCCATACCTAGAGAAGCTTGGCTTCTTCGTGGTTGGTTACGGTTGTGCAACCTGTATCGGTAACTCCGGTCCATTGGATGCCGAGATCTCCGAGGCAATCAACACCAACGACCTCGCAGCCACCGCGGTTCTTTCGGGTAACCGTAACTTCGAAGGCCGCATCAACCCAGACGTCAAGATGAACTACCTGGCTTCCCCGCCACTAGTTATCGCTTACGCACTGGCCGGCACCATGGACTTCGACTTCGAAACCGATTCCCTGGGCAAGGACAACGAGGGCAACGACGTCTTCCTGAAGGACATCTGGCCATCGCCTGTTGAGGTTCAGGAAATCATTGATTCCTCGATCGACGAAGGCATGTTCGCCAAGGGTTATGAAGGCGTCTTCGAAGGTGACGACCGCTGGAAGGCTCTTGACACCCCAGAAGGCTCGACCTTCAAGTGGGACGAGAAGTCGACCTACGCACGTAAGGCACCTTACTTCGACGGCATGACCGCCGAACCAGCACCGGTTGAGGATATCTCCGCTGCTCGTGTTCTGCTAAAGCTTGGCGATTCGGTCACCACCGACCACATCTCACCTGCAGGTTCGTTCAAGTCGGAAACCCCGGCTGGTCAGTACCTGATTGCAAACGGTGTGGATCGCAAGGACTTCAACTCCTACGGCTCACGCCGTGGTAACCACGAAGTGATGATCCGCGGTACCTTCGCGAACATCCGCATCAAGAACCAGCTGTTGGACGGCGTCGAGGGTGGCTTCACCCGCGACTTCACCCAGGATGGCGCTCCACAGTCGTACGTGTACGACGCTGCGGAGAACTACAAGGCAGCCGGCACCCCGCTGGTCGTTCTTGGTGGTAAGGAATACGGTTCGGGCTCCTCGCGTGACTGGGCTGCCAAGGGCACCGCACTATTGGGTGTCAAGGCCGTCATCACCGAGTCCTTCGAGCGTATCCACCGCTCGAACCTGATCGGTATGGGCGTTCTGCCACTGCAGTTCCCACAGGGCGAGTCCGCTGATTCGCTGGGTCTAACCGGTACCGAGAGCTTCTCGATCTCCGGCGTGACCGAGCTGAACAACGGCACCACCCCGAAGACCCTGAAGGTGACCGCTACCGCCGAAGACGGCAAGGTCACCGAGTTCGATGCGGATCTGCGTATCGACACCCCAGGCGAAGCAGACTACTACCGTAACGGTGGCATCCTGCAGTACGTCCTGCGTCAGATCGCAGCTTCTAACTAGTAGGTACATCTCGGCTCAAGCCGAGATGAATCTTTAGAGGTTACGTAGTAACGAAAAGTTGAAGGCCCAAGGCATATGCCTTGGGCCTTCAACTGATTAAAGCGCCAGCTTGGCGACTAGAGGACCGAGTAACCGCACTCCCAAATTCTCTCGGGTCACCTGATCCGAAATTTCAAAATTCATGGACTCTAATAGTCGACTCAATTGATCTGATAGCCAATACCAAGTAGGTCCCATCTTCGTGGCGAAGGGCTTAAGGTTCTGCCCAGCAAATAAACCACAAGGAGATGGCCACCGGCTTTCAACACTCGTGTAATATCCGTGAGAACCTCGGCCATGTCTGCTGGGGTGTATGGTCCATCGATTACCAGGCCAATACGTCGGCGAAGCAGACATCAGTGAGTGGTAGATTTGCCATGTCGGTCAGCCTAAATTCCCACTCCGGAAAATTAGCACGGGCGTGAATTAAAAATTCTTGAACCATGCCCACGCCGAGAACATGATAGCTATGGCTAGAGAAGAACTGCGTCCATTGTCTCGGACCACCCCAGCGTTTAAAGCCGGGCCTTCAAGACTTTTGGCCCACAGGAAATCATTTGTTGGTCAGTGGAATCGGACTGTTCCGCAGAGCTAAATAGCTCAATCTAAGTGTCGACCCTGGTCGAATAGTGCAGAGTCGCTGGCACATCGGATCCAGAGCCGCTATTCCTTCAAACATAGGCAAATACACGTGGGCTCTCCATGAGAATTGCTAGGTATAAGGTGAATGCTTCAAGCTGAGGAACCTGGTATGAAAGCACTGCACACCGAACGTTTCGTCATCAACGCAGCGAAGTTGGCTGGCTTTTGCTCGCGATACTCAATGCCAGGCGTACGCCACGGTGGCCGCCCGTGTAATGCTTGACTACGCAGACTAATCGAGCTGGAATCAACAAGCTTTTGTCAAGGGAGATCCGTGCAAAGTCCCATCGCAGAAAACCTATGGCCGATTAGGACTACAACGTATCAGCCATACTGCCGCATACGTCAGTGCCGAGTACCTGGTATTTCTGCCACTCTTAGACAACGGCAGGAGAACGGATTCCTGATGACTCGAAACGACCCTGTCCAGTTCTTGTCTGCTGAACAAACAGCTCGAATTAGAGTAATGGGCATGGGAACGATGTTTAGTCGTTCCCATGCCCGTTCGGCTCGATACAAGACTTTTGGCTAGTGCAAGTTTCGAATATCAGTTCATTTCTGCTCTGACGATGCTTTATTCTTCCTGCGTTCGCGTCCATTCTCGACGAACAATTCGACGACGAGGAATAACACGCCAGCGCCAACCATTATGAAGAATACGCGGATTCCCTCAGCGGGGCTTTCGAACACTCCACTGAGTAGCCCAGACATCAATGCCGTTGGCACAGCGATCAGCACAAGGACTGTAACCGCAAGGATAATCGCGAGCGCTCTTTTTGAAAGCGACCGGAAAAAATCTTTCATTCATTCACCGCTTCAGGAGTTAGAGAAGTTCTTTTATTGCGCATTTTCCTACTGGTATTGCAATCACCATCACGATACCACCGGGAAGCACCGAATTTGCAGCCTTCTTGATGATCAGTTTGGCGACCTTAGGGGATATTTTCTTGAGTCGTTCGTAAGCAATGGAGGAAGCCTTCCGCCACTGCTTGCTCTTGAGCGCCTTGCGTACTTGCGGTTCTGCAAAAACTTTGGCTAACTCAACTGCAGCTTTGATGCCCATTTCCTTTGCGACACAATTGCCAAACGAATTCCAATTCCAGGACGCGGCTGCAACGCCAATTTGACCATCCGTTGACATACGGCCGGACGTGGCAGTCAAATCATCTTCAACCGCATCGAGATTCTCAACAAGCTGATCGATGTCCATCTTGTAGAAAGAACCGTCAGGGAGTGTTATTCCACCCTTTGCGTCCAATTCTGCAAACTCTTTTGCAGACTGCGCAATGAAGGCTTGTTCCTCTTCGGGTGTGACGGTTACGTTTTCATATTCCGAGAAATCCGTCGTCAGAGGTGCTATCGTGCCTAACTGCGGTCCTGAGGGTTTTCCATTTTTTTCGCTAGCAAATGCGGGTGAGGAACCCAGCATAGCTAATCCGAGTGCGGCGATCAGGCTTATGGTCGTAATTTTTTTCGGTATTTTGCTCATACCAAGACTCTCTGTCATGTGCCCAAATCTCATTATTTGGGCTTAAGAAACGTGCTTACCGTTTGCGAGTGTGTCAATGTATGCCGATACCCCGTCACGCATAATGCTGGTTCCCCTGCATCGAAGTACTTTGATGTGTAAAAGAATATGCAGATTCCGATGTTAAAACAAGCATGTCAAGTAAAGAACGCGAAATATTTCTCATTATTCACTAAGTTGATGTATTTTATCCACAAAATTTGGAGAGTGATTCATGGGGTTTGAGTCTCTTGTAGTTTAAGAACGTCCGTAAGAAGTAAGGGTAAGGACCGTATGTCTCGTGAGTTACAGGCTCAATAAATGTCGCGGAGCGCAGTAGCCATGCTGGTCTTCAGCGCGCACCCGCACATGACAGATTTGGAGCCTATACCTAAGGAGCTATGCGCGAACAGGGTGAAAGAAATCGATTCGGAATTCTACCGACAGTCAGGCAATGCATTGAAGCTGTACCGCACCCATCCTCATCACCTAGGTACAACTTGAAAAGCGCGAAACGTCGTAAATCCTCCGGCAGCTGGTGCTAAGACTCCACCAGTCGAGGCGCGGCCGCAGATCAGAAGTCTCTTCCCAGTGTCCGTTCTGGCGGTCGCGAAGGATTTGCCGGTTGTCAGAGGATTCTTGTTATAGCGCAACCTGATCAAGACCGGGATTCCCCTCATTGGCAGCCCGCAGTACGTCCTGCGTCAGATCGCAGCTTCTAACTAAGCTCTTGACCACTAGTTAGTTTCAGCTTCTCGAACAACCCGAAAGCCTCAAAGCGCGAGCTTTGAGGCTTTCGGTCTCTTAACTAGGACTCATCCGCTTGCTTCATGCCGCCCACAAGATTCAGCCTCCGCGCGCCTCGGTCAGCGACAAGATTTCTTTCTCGAAAGAGTCACCGCGAAAGTCTAAAACGGTGAAAATTCTCTTTAGTATGGAATGTAAACCGCCCAAGGAGCTTGGAACATGAGTCATAGCTGGCACCAGGAACTACTCAACGAAGACCAAGCCGCACGAATAGAAGAATGGCTCACCGAACCACAACTTGTCGCAGATCTCTCGTGGGGTCTAACTGACACCAAGGTTCTGCAGCTTCGTTCGAGTGGACGCCAATATATCCTCAAAACGGCTGGACCGAGCAATCATCACCTGCAACGCGAATTTGTAGCTCACGCGAGGTTTACAAGACCACTGGTTGAGCGAGGAATAACTGCCCAGGCACGCTTTGTCGATGAATCCTTACGACTTTTGGTGTTGGACTATTTGCCAGGGTACTTATGTGATCATTCGTCGGCCGCATTGGATCCAGAAATCCATGTGCAAGCCGGACGTGCGTTGCGGCTTATCCATGAGCAATCTTCGTACAACGACGGGAACTACGAGGAGAATTTCATTCGCAAATGCCTTAGCTGGCTTGGGGATGATCATCGAATCGATCCGCACCTCGTAGCGCGTGCGAGTACTGCACTGCATGAATATCGCACCGAGCCTGCCCTGTTGGTACCAACCCATGGTGACTGGCAACCACGCAACTGGATCATTAATGGGGACGGTCTTCACGTCATTGATTTTGGGCGTTTCGACTTTCGTCCTGCGTCGAGCGATCTGAACCGGCTAGCCGTCCAGCAGTTCAAAGATGCACCAGAATTGGAATCCGCGTTCCTTGAAGGATACGGAGATGATCCACGGGATTCGCGAACTTGGCCGATCATCTCGTTACGCGAAGCAATCGGCACTTCGATCTGGGCCTATCAAGTAGGAGACAACAACTTTGAAGCGCAGGGGCACCAGATGCTGTCAGATGCGCTAGAACTGTTCTGAGAAACCCAAAAACACCCGACCCGGCGCGAAATTACAGTGACAGTAGCCAAGGTCATTGTCAGGAAATTCGCACCATACCCAAACGTGACGGATAATGGAAAGAGTCCTGCGAAAGCTATAATAAGTGTTTCGCATGGATTGACCGGTCCGTAATGGGCGAACATGTAAAGGGGATGACAGTGTCTTTATTGGAGACCATCAATAAGCCTAGCGATCTGCGGGCTCTCACCCTGGACCAGTTGGAAGATCTCGCAGGAGAAATCCGCGCCTTCCTCATCGCCAACGTTGCGCGTACCGGCGGCCATCTCGGCCCAAACCTGGGTGTTGTTGAACTGACGCTAGGCATCCACCGAGTCTTTGATTCACCGACCGACTCCATCGTTTTTGACACCGGACATCAGTCCTACGTCCACAAATTACTTACCGGACGCAAAGACTTCACCACGCTGCGCCAACAAGGCGGCCTGGCCGGATATCCGGACCGTGGCGAGTCCGAGCATGACATCGTCGAGTCCTCGCACGCCTCCGCCTCCCTGTCCTGGGTTGATGGCATCTCGCGGGCCAACAAACTTCGTAAGCAGACCGAGCGCTACGCTATCGCGCTAGTCGGCGACGGTGCGCTGACCGGCGGCATGGCTTGGGAAGCGGTCAACAATATTGCCGCTGACAAAGACCGCAAAGCAATTATTGTCGTCAATGACAACGGGCGTTCCTACGCGCCGACCATTGGCGGGCTAGCCAACCAGCTCTCCGGGTTGCGCCAGCAACTAGACAAGTTCCGCACCCACCCTTCCTACGAAGACGCCATGAGCAAGCTCAAAGGCAAGCTCAAAGACTCGGGCGCCGTAGGAACCTTCGCCTACAAATCCCTGCACGCCACCAAAAAGGGAATCAAAGATTGGTGGGCGCCTCAGGGATTGTTCGAGGACCTCGGACTGAAATATATTGGCCCGATCGACGGTCACAACCAGCGTGCCGTCGAAGAAGCCCTGCTGCAAGCCAAGCAGTTCGGCGGTCCAGTGCTGGTTCATGCGATGACTGAAAAAGGTCACGGCTACGCTCCGGCCATCGCAGACGTGGCAGACCAGTTCCACGCGGTTGGCGTGATCGACCCGGAGACCGGCGTTCCGGTTGCCAGCGGGGGAGCAAAGAGCTGGACCAGCGTCTTCGGTGATGAAATTGCTTTGGTCGCCGACGAACGTGATGACATTGTCGCAATCACCGGTGCCATGCTGCAACCGGTGGGCCTAAAGAAAATGGCCGACAAATACCCAGAGCGCGTCATCGACGTAGGTATTGCCGAGCAGCACGCGATGACAGCCGCAGCGGGTTTGGCCTTCGGTGGCCTCCACCCAGTCGTCTGCGTCTACGCGACCTTCCTGAATCGCGCCTTTGACCAGCTGCTGATGGACGTTGCCCTGCACAAGGCCGGCGTCACCATCGTGCTAGACCGTGCTGGTGTCACCGGTCCAGATGGCCCCAGCCACCACGGCATGTGGGATATGGCTTTGACACAGATTGTGCCGAATCTTCATCTGGCAGCACCGCGCGATGCCTCACGCTTGCGTGAAGAACTGCGCGAAGCACTGGCCATCGACGATGCACCGAGCGTGGTGCGCTTCTCTAAGGGGTCGGTCGGTGAAGAAGTTGAGGCGATTGATCGGTTGCCTGACGGAGTTGACGTGCTCGCTCGCCTCGGAGATCGGGCCGCCCCGGACGTGCTGATCGTTTCGGTAGGAGCCATGAGCGAACTATCACTGGATGTGGCACATAGGCTCAACAGCCAAGGCATCTCGGTGAGCGTCGTTGACCCGCGCTGGGTATTGCCGGTTCCCGCCTCAGTCGTCTCTCTTGCCGCTCGCCACCGCATCGTGGTCTGTATCGAAGATGGCGTGCGCGCCGGGGGCGTCGGTTCCCGCTTGCGCACCGAAATGCGGGCAGCCGGAGTAGATACCGCACTTAACGAAGTCGGTTTACCTACAGAATTCTTGGCCCACGGAACCCGCGCTCAGGTACTTGAACGGGTGGGACTCACCGCTCAACAGGTGGCTCGGGACACCATGGCCCAGGTTCTTGGAACCAAGGTGCCGTTCGCGCGTCCGCTGCCCGGACAAGATTTACCAACTGGTCAGATTCCCAAGCTGTGAGCGCATCAATGCCGTTTCCCACCGGATTGACTCGCACCCCGGAATCGGTGCGTTTCGGCTCGCTCATTGTCAGCCGTGCCTGGAAATACGATGGCACACCGCATTGGGTGGTCCCCGGTTTTTATCTCGGCGCCGATGAACATGGTCATTGGCTGCACCAACCGGCGGGTTCCTTGGTAGCACGTCCCGGAACCGCACATTTGGCGTTGACCGATGCGCTGTGTCTCATCCCGCATCACGGTTTTTGGGTCGCTACGCTTTACTCCGATGCAGCCGACGATTTTGACGTCTATATCGATTTGGCCACCTCGATTGGATGGCATCCGCTGCGCCGTGGGGGATGGGAAGTAAATTCCGTCGACATGGATCTCGACGTCATTCGTTCACGTACCCGCGACACCTTTTTAGACGATGAAGATGAGTTTGAAGAGCACGCGTTGAAGATGAACTACCCCGAAGAACTACAGCGTCAGATGCGCGAGACCAGCACGTCACTCATGGCCCAGGTAGCAGAGAACCTGCCACCCTTCACGCACTCACACCGACAGCTTTGGCTGGCAAAGGTCGCGGAACTTCCACGCTGAGCCCAGCATTATCACCACTACTAAGGACAAAAAGATGGCGATTATTCGCACCTACCGCTTGGACGAGAAGAACGAACTACAGTTCCGCGAAGCGTGGTACCAGCAGTTTGATGAAGACGAGCTGGGCCAGTTCGTGATTAACCATGGAACCGTGGGTCACATGTCAAAGACCAGCGATGTTCAAGATGTAAAGGTGGAACGAGCCGACGAGCTTTTCGCCGGTTTCCTCGCTGCCTGCGAAGAAGATGGCTACGCGCAGATCCCTGCCGAGCAGCAGAGCTGGGTGATTGTGCAGTATGCGCTGAAAACCAAAGATGGCACCGAGCGCGACCGCTACATGGAGAAGAAAGCCAAGGAAGCGCTCACCGGACATCTGGCCTGGCGTGGACTAGGGACCGTGGAATCGAGCGACTTCGCACCCAACAAGCTCAACATTCGGATCCTTTCGCCGGCTCCGAAACTCGCCGTGGCCTCGGTCAAGGTGTGCGTCCGCGATGCCAAATTGGATACCACTAAGATGAGCGTCGGAATTGCACCGTACGACAATATTGAAGCGGTCAAGATGGCACACCCGATGCCTGCCAAGCCGTTTTCGCTGAGCTAATAACCTTCGGGCCGGGACTCCGGCCCACAGTAGGTTCTTCATGAACTAAGGACAAAGGACAGATGATTCCTCAAGAGGACCGGGACGAAACCCCGGGGACCAAGCGTAAGACATCGCAATTTGGTGCTACACGCACACCTCTACACTTGGTGTTTCAGGCTTGCCTCGGCGTAATCGTTGGTATCGGTATCACCTCGTTACTGAGCGAGGTCTCGCACGTACAGGTGGCCTTAGGCGGGGTGTTCGTGGTGCTCGCCGCGTGGATCGTGGAGCAGGGCTTCCGCTTGCCGGCACCGAATACAAAAACCGGCGCGCGAATCCGGCTGATCTTGCGCCTGGTCGCGCTGGTTGGTTTCACGATCGCCGTGAGCTCACTGCTGACGTTGATCGAAGCCTAGACGCAGCCAAGAATTTTCGAATCCTGGCGGTTAAAATAAGCCGGCCAGAACATC
>NZ_NRGT01000032.1:0-24584 GCF_002332285.1 Glutamicibacter sp. BW77
CTTCGCTCCGGAGCAACTTTTCAACTTTAGCATGTTTCGTGAACCGGTCATAACCAGTCGAAACGTCTTGTGAAAAGCTCTTTGCTACCGAATGAATTCTTCGTGTATTCCACGTTGTTTTCGTTTCGGCAACAGAGAATAACTATACATAGGTTTTCAGGTTCGCACAAATCGGGTGGCCACGTTCTAGGTCACATTCAGATCCCTGTTCTAATCTGGGCTTATGAGCGACCTTCAAACACTCCTTGGATACCGTGAACCAATCTTTAACGCATCGATGGCCGGAGCCGCTGGCGGTAAGCTTGCCGCCTCAGTGAGCGCAGCCGGCGGAGTTGGGATGATCGGCTGCCCTGCTTCACCTACCGAAGAATGGATCTCTACTCAGGCAGCACATCTTGCCTCAACTGATTCTCCCTGGGGTGTTGGTTTCATGGCTTGGTCATTAGAAAACGATCTAAGTCCATTAGAAGCGTTCCTTAACTACGACCCCTCGTTGGTCGTGCTGAGTTTCGGAGATCCCACGAGAAGTGCCGCGCTAGCCCACGAGGCGGGGGTACTAACCGCCATGCAGGTTGGAAACGCCACGGATTTAGCTCGCGCGATGCACGATGATATCGATATTGTCATCGCCCGCGGCGGTGAGGGAGGCGGACATGGCCGAAACGAAGCAGGAACACTTTCACTACTTCAGCTAGCTACCGCGCAGAATCGTAAGCCCGTCATTGCAGCTGGTGGCATCGGCACCGCGCGGGGTGTTGCCGCTGTCCTATCGGCAGGAGCCGAGGCAGCTTGGATAGGGACACGCTTTTTGGCATGTACGGAATCCACCGGGCATCAGAACGTCAAGGCTGCGGTACTGGCAGCCGGGCTAGATGACACCGTCTACACCCGAGCATTTGATATCGCCCAGCAACTGCCTTGGGCAGAGGAATTTGGCGGTCGGGCATTAGACAACGATTTCAGTCAACGCTGGGCCGGGGATATCGCTGGGCTTCAAGCCGCTGCCGGTGATCCCCTGCGTGAACAGATGCTCACTGCCCGCGCGCAGGCGCAGGTTTCCATGGCCCCCGTGTATGCCGGCGAAGCGGTGGCGTTCGTCCACGGCGAGCAAAGCGCTGCACAGATCATAGAGGAACTAGCGCAATTCCGGCAGATCTTGGCACAGACCGCCCGGCGCTTCGGCTAATTAGATCGGCTGGTTGTCGATCAACCGCACGCCGCCAACCTTTGCCGCCACCAAGATGAGGGCTTCACCGGTAAAGGGCGTGTCTTGGCAGATGAATGCCAGCTCTTGGAGGGTATTGGGATCCACCACTACAAAGTAGTCGAGCTCTACAGACGGTTCCATTTGGAACAGGCCCAAAGCATCGTCGATATTGAGCGGTTCATGGCGTGCCGCGCGTGAAGCAATTAGTTCGATCGCGCGATGCAGTACTAATGCTGCTTCCAACTGTTCGGCGTTAAGCAATGCGTTGCGGCTAGAGAGAGCCAGACCCTTGGCGCTACGTACGATGGGCACCGAACATAATTCCACTTGGTAATCCAGGTCTGCCACCATCCGCCGAATCAGCGCCAGTTGCTGTGCGTCCTTCTGCCCAAAGTAAGCGCGATATTCGCCCTGCCGAGGGTCCGCTAGATGTAAAAGTTTTGCAACGACGGCGAGCATGCCATCAAAATGTCCGGGGCGTGAGGCACCTTCATACATTTCACCCAATATGCCGCTGTGTAACTGAATGAGCGGTTTGCCAGCATGGTAGATTTCCTCGGCCGGTGGCGCAAAGACAATATCAACCCCGGCACGCGTGGCCATGACAAGATCGGTATCCAGGTCTCGCGGATAGTTGGCGTAATCCTGCGCATCATTAAACTGCAGCTCGTTAACAAAAATCGAGATGACAACCAGCTCGTTTTCGGCACGCGCCTTGTCAAAAAGACGCTCGTGGCCTTCGTGCAACGCCCCCATCGTTGGGACAAAGCCCAAGGACTTCGGGTTGGCGTGCGCAATCGCAGACTTCAGCTCTTCGCGAGTATGAACAATCATCGGGGTCATCACGGACTCTATTCTAGAACCTGCAACAATTCTTGAAGAGTCGCCTGAGAAATTCGGCCAAGCGCCGCGGCCCGCATGGCGGTAGCCCGGGACAAACTACGGTAGCTGTCTTGGGTATCTTGTTGGTCTTTAGCCATCGACGTCAGATGCGCCTGCACGGTACCCACATCGCCTCGGGCCACAGGTCCGGTCAACGCTAAAGCCCCGGAGCGTAAGGCGTTGTCCAGGCTCGCACTCATCAGAGCACGCAAGGTGGCTGAGGGATCTTCCACGCCAATGCGGCGCAGCATATCCGCCGATTGCGCGGTAATAGTATTTAGATGATTTGCCGCATGCGCCAGCGCCGCATGGTAGCTAACGCGATCTTGCTCGGCAATCACCACCGGCTCCCCACGCATCTCCACTACCAGCGCCTGCGCGACCGGGAGCATGATTTCATCTGCGGTGACCGCAAAAACACAGTCGGTCAGTCGGTGCAGGTCCATAGACATCCCGGTGAAGGTCATCGCCGGGTGGATCGCCAGGCCGAAGGCACCGGCGGCTATTGCAGGTTCCAGAATCCCAATGCCATAGCGTCCCGCGGTGTGCGCCACCAGCTGCCCGGTGACAAAGTGGCCACCTGCGGCTAGCCCCTGGACGAGTTCGCCCAGCACGTCATCTGGGACCGCAAAGATCACCAGCTCGCTGCGTCGCAAGATTTCGGCCGGATCGAGGATTTGAACGCCCGGAAGCAGTGCATCAGCACGCTCGCGTGAGGTTTCGGAGACCGCGTGGACCCCGGTGATTCGGTGCCCAGAGGCCGCCAGTGCGGCTCCAAGAACAACTCCCACCTTCCCGGCGGAGATGATTCCAATACCTAAGCGTGGTGCGTCCATGGTGTTACCTTTCAACCTGGCGCTTCGCTTGCACCGCAAAAAATTCGCTGGCTACCGACGCGTCTAGCTGATGCAGGTATCCAATAATCGTGCCACCGGCGCTATAAAGCCTCACCCCGGCAAGATCGTGGCGACGCTCCCACGGACCCTGTTGCCAACCCATCCCTTGGATTCTGTTGTGCGGCACAAAGGCTGCACTGCGCGAAAGCCAGCCGAAGCGGGTGATGACACAATTTTGTGTTGCAAGAAATGCCTGATGTTTCCAAGCTCCCGGGGAGAGCGTTTTAGCTCGCACCGGTGAATTGATAAAACCGTGTGTGGTGCCGGTGGTGATGGCAGTCAACAGGACCTCACGCTGATTCTCCGCGCCGAGGTCCGGCAACAAGATCCCCATCACCTGGGTGACGGCGTTAAAGTCGCCGACCGGAAGCACCAAGAGGTTTGAAAATTCCTCATCACCCACGCCCAGCGCATTGACCTCTACCCGGTACCAACCAAGTAGACGCCAGAAGGCCGGCGAGCTGACCTGGATCGACTGCACGCGCCCGGCGGGCAATGACTGTTGTTTGGTATCGGCCAGCCCATGACTGATCCGCAATCCGGTATCTGTGGCGCTGGCGCTGAAATTCCAGGAGTTGTTCAGTTCTTTGTAGAACCAACCGCCGAAGCCGAGCAGAATCGGCAGCAAACCGGCAACAAATGCACCGTTGCCGGTGATGCTCACGATCCCCACGCTTAGCGCTCCGAGCAACCCGATGATCGTTGGCACGCGCAACAGCAAGGAAGCAAGCAGGCGCCCGGCCGGCACCTTGGCCATCAGCGGAACTGGTTCCGCGGCCGGAGGCTGCTCCACATCTTCGCTCGGCGCGGCTACTTCTCCCTGGGCCAAGGCCAGGATTTCGGTACGCAACTGGTGCGCGTGGGCCTTGCGTAAAAACGACAGGCGCATCACCGAGGCTGAACCGTCGGCCACATCAAAGCGCAGCTCGGCTAATCCCAGCAGGCGCGCCACCAAAGGTTGGGCGATATCGATACCCTGCACCTTGTCGATGCGTGCCTGTTTTTGACTGCGGAAGATCATTCCGGAATTCACGTAGACATGAGTTTCGCTGATCTTATAGCGGGTGAAATACCACGACAGCGCATAAAAAATGAGCACCAATAGCAGCGCTGCCGAGCCGATGGCCACGGTCCAGGTCAGCCGGCTACCAGAGAACCGGTCCGCCCAGGACAGTTCATCGGTATTTTGCCAGTACACCCACAACAACCCGACGATGGCCAGCCAGCCGTGCACGAAGGGACTTGCCGGGTGTACTCGCTGCCACTGATTCATAGCTGGTTCGCCTCGCCGGCCGCGACCAATCGTTCACGAAGCTCTTCACCGGTTTCCGCCCGCAGCCCCGGGATAACCGCGGTGGCCGCGCCGGCTGCGGTATTCAGCGTCAGCTTACACAGACCGTAACGGCGTTCCACCGGGCCAGAGGTCACTTCCACATATTGCATCCGCCCATAGGGAATGACCAGTTGTTTGCGCCACAGCACTCCGGAGCGCACCACTAGATCCTCGGTTCGTTCTTGGTAACCGAGGGCGCGAACCTGACGGCGCAGGATGCGCAAAACCAGCAGGGCAATTCCGATGACGAGTACCGGGGGCACGATCACCAGCCACCAGGGCGCTGGGAGGCCGAACAGTCGCAGGATTAGCGGCAGTAGCGCGACCAACAGGTAGCAGCTGCTCTGGATCGACCAGTTGACCAGCTTGACCTTAAAGTAGTCGGGGTCTACCGCAGTGAAATTATTCGGTAACGATTCCATCGGTGTTTTCATCGGTGTCCTCGGGCGGTAGTTTGCAAAGGTGCTGAACGATGTAGCCGATGATCACCATCAGTATCCCCGATCCGGCGAGCACCAGCGCACGAGTCAGCGTGGGGCTAGGTCCGGAAACGAATACTAAGGTAATCAGCGGGGCCAGGTGCCAGCCTGTTATTAACGCGCCGGCATAGGCCGCGGCCTGTGCGAGCACTAGCGTACGTGCGGCGGCTATCGGATCAATATGTGATCGGCCCAGCGTGGAGCGTTTGACCCGAATACCCAGAAAAAGAATGACCGCGCACACCGCCCCGAGGGAAAACAGCGCCGTGTAGTCCAGCACCGGGGAGAATCTGCCCGCGGCCGTGAGCAGGCGTAACGTTACCCAGCCCAGCACGCCGCCAAGCAGCATGCACCAGATCAGCGTGCGCAACTTAAGCCGGTTCATAGCCTGATGATGTCCTTGGTATCAGCGGCTGACTGCGCGAGCCGGGAAACCAGCTGTCCGTGCAGTACCGCATCGGCGTCCATCCAGCTCCACGGGGCCAGCACAAATCCGCGAATATGCGCCCGTGGGTGGGGTAACGTCAACCGCTCATCGTCTAATTCAAGCTGATCGTAGGTGATCAAGTCCAAATCCAAGGTGCGCGCTTCCCAGCGCACCTGGCGGGTACGGTGATGATTCGCTTCGATACGCTGAGCTAAATCCAGTAGTTCGTGAGGCCCCAGGGTGGTGCGCACCTTGATGACCTGATTGGTGTAATCGGGCTGATCCGGTGGTCCACCCACGGGTTTGGTGATCGCCACCGGGGAGGTTTGCAACACCTGAACATGCTCGGCAAGTTCGGCGATCGCCGCGCGCAGGGTGCCTTGGCTATCGCCGAGGTTAGCGCCCAGCGCAATAATCGCGGTGTGCAACTGCTGGTGGCGAGTCAAGGCGATGGACACGTCTGAGAAAGGCACCGGGATCGGCGCTTGTGGTTTGTGCACCACCACATCCACGGTTGCCACCGTGGGCCAGGTGCCCAAAATTGCATCTGCTATCTGCAATCCGAGCTTTTCAATGAGATCCCAGGGCCCGGCCTTAATCTGCTCGACAACCAGCTGGCTCACCGCCCCGTAGTCCACGGTGTCAACAACATTGTCGCTGAGCGCGGCGCGGGTGATGTCCACGTGGAGCACGACGTCGATGCGGAATTCTTGACCCTCGCGCTTCTCGAAGTCGAAGACTCCGTGATAGCCGGTGGCGCAAATTCCGTCGATACTAATTCGATCCATAAGCCTTCACGACTTCCAGCGCGTCGCGGCTGCCCGCCACATCGTGCACGCGCACCGCCCAGACGCCGTCGCGGGCTGCCAGTGCGGTGGTAGCCGCGGTGGCTCCATCGCGTCCTAGTGGTTCGCGCGGGGTGCCACCGTCGGCCAGCAGTTCGCCGAGGAAACGCTTGCGGCTGGTGCCCACCAGCACGCGGTGACCTAGTTCTTCGACCGCCTGCAGATTCGCCAGCAACGCCCAGTTATGCGCCGCATCCTTGGCGAAGCCCAGTCCGGGATCGATGATCAGCTGTTCTGGCTTGACGCCCTTGGCCACAAATTCGTCGCGCAGGGTACGTAGTTCGGCCACCACCTCGGTGACCACGTCGGTGTAGTTCGCCTGGCGCACCATATCCGCGGCGGTACCGCGACGGTGCATGAGTACGTAGGGGACACCGGTTTCTGCGATCAGTTCGGCCATACCCGCTTCATAGGTCAGCCCGGAAACGTCGTTAATCAGGTGTGCGCCGGCCGTAATTGCCGCGCGGGCGGTAGATACGTGCATGGTGTCCACGGAAATCACCGCACCGGCTTTGGCCAACGCCTCGATGACCGGAATGATCCGCGCCTGCTCCAGAGCTGGATCAACATCCTTGGCTCCGGGGCGGGTGGATTCACCGCCGACGTCGATAATGTCCGCTCCGGCGTAGAGCAGCTTCAGACCGTGATCCAGCGCCTTGTCGATGGCCAGATACTGCCCGCCATCGGAGAAAGAATCCTCGGTGACATTTAAGATTCCCATCACCAAGGTACGCCCGGTGGGCAGCTCGGCGAAGGTTTTGCGCTTCGACTTACGGACCACGGACAACGGGCTGGTGTTCGGGCCGGTGCCCGGGATAGCTCCAAGTGACATAGGTTTTACCTTCCGAGGATTAGGCTCATGGCTTCGGCACGCGTCGCGGTTTCACGCAGCTGGCCGCGCACCGCACTGGTGACCGTCTTCGCACCGGGCTTGCGTACCCCGCGCATCGACATGCACATATGCTCACATTCGATCACGACGATCGCGCCGGAGGGTTCCAGATGTTCTACCAGCGCGTCAACGATTTGTGTGGTCAAACGTTCTTGGACCTGTGGGCGGCGGGCGAAGACCTCGACCAGGCGCGCCAACTTACTGAGCCCGGTGACCTTGCCACCCTTGCCCGGAATGTAACCAATATGCGCGGTCCCGTAAAACGGCACCAGGTGGTGCTCGCAGGTGGAGTAGAACGCGATGTCCTTCACCAACACCATCTCATCATGTTCGATGTCAAAGGTGGTGGACAGGTGCTCGGCGGCGTCCTGATGCAAACCGGCAAAAAATTCTGCGTAGGCCTTCGCTACCCGCTTGGGGGTATCGAGCAAACCGTCACGGTCCGGATCTTCGCCAATGGCTTCAAGGATTTCGCGGACCGCGGCGGCAATACGCGGCTGGTCGATCTTCGTCTCTTCAATCACGACTTCGATACTAGTCGGTTGACTGCGCCGCGCGCTCCTTTGGGCTTAATATCGGTCCTTCTTCGTGGACCGGACGCGCATCATTGCTCAACCAAACCTCACGCTTATCGCGCTTAACCAGGTCGACGAACAGATCCGCGATTTCTTTCTGGTTCAGCGTTTCGCGCTCCAGCAAAGCCAAGGCCAAACGGTCCAGCACGTGACGGTTGGCGGTCAACGCCGCGTATGCGTCGTCGTGCGCCTGCTCGATGAGCGCACGCACCTCCTCGTCCACCAGGTGGGCCATCTCGTCGGAGAACTCGCGGGTGGCCGTACCCATGCCCTGTGCGGCCGCCGAGGAAGCCAAGCGCACCGCGCCAACCTTCTCGCTCATGCCGTACTCGGTGACCATCTTGCGGGCGGTATCGGTAGCCTTCTCGATATCGTTGGACGCGCCGGTGGATGGATCGTGGAAGACGATCTCCTCGGCGACGCGGCCACCCATGGCGTAAGCCATCTGGTCCAGCAGTTCGTTACGGGTCACCGAATACTTATCGGATTCCGGAACCACCATGGTGTAACCCAGTGCGCGGCCACGCGGCAAGATGGTGATCTTGGTGACCGGCGCGGTCTGGTTCATCGCCGCGGCGACGAGCGCGTGGCCACCCTCGTGATAGGCGGTGACCTTACGTTCGTGCTCGTCCATCAGGCGGGTACGCTTCTGCGGTCCGGCCATGACGCGGTCGATCGCTTCGTCCAGCGCGCGGTCATCAATCAAGTTTGCGTTCGAACGGGCGGTCAACAGCGCCGCTTCGTTCAGTACGTTGGCCAAGTCGGCACCGGTGTAGCCCGGGGTCTTCTTCGCTACCGCATGCATGTCCACGGTCTCATCCATTGGCTTGCCCGCCGAGTGAACCTTCAGAATCTGCTCACGGCCGGCCAAGTCGGGTGCTTCCACCGGGATCTGACGGTCAAAACGTCCCGGGCGCAGCAGCGCCGGATCAAGCACGTCCGGACGGTTGGTCGCGGCGATCAGGATGACGTTGGTGGAGGCATCAAAGCCGTCCATCTCGACCAGCAGCTGGTTCAGCGTCTGTTCGCGTTCGTCGTTGCCGCCGCCGATGCCAGCACCACGGTGCCGACCCACGGCGTCGATCTCATCGACGAAGATAATTGCCGGAGAGTTGGTCTTAGCCTGTTCAAACAGGTCACGCACGCGTGAGGCGCCAACGCCGACGAACATTTCAACAAAGTCGGAACCCGAAATTGAGTAGAACGGGACCTGCGCTTCGCCGGCCACAGCCTTGGCGAGCAGGGTTTTACCGGTACCCGGAGGACCGTAGAGCAGCACGCCCTTAGGGATCTTCGCGCCCAGGGCCAGGAACTTCGCAGGCTCTTGGAGGAACTCCTTAATTTCGTGAAGTTCTTCCACCGCCTCGTCCGCGCCGGCCACGTCCACGAAGGTCACCTGTGGCATGTCCTTGGTGATGAGTTTCGCCTTGGACTTGCCGAACTGCATCACCTTCGAGCCGCCCCCCTGGCTACGCGCCAGAATGAACCAGAAGATGCCTGCGATCAAGATAAAGGGGATGATAATGCCGAGCATCGACAACAACCAGTTGTTTTCCACCGGCTGATCGGTGAACTTGGCAAGCTTGGCTTCGTTCATCGCGTCGACCACTTGATCGGCGCGGGGAATGGAGTAGTAGAAGGAAACTTTCTTTCCCTTGTCCACCCCGTCGACGTTTAGCGCGTCGCGCAGGGTCAGGTCTACTCGCTGATCTCCGTCGAAGATCTTCGCTTCGGTGGCGTTACCGCTGGTAAGTTGGTTCAGCCCTACCGAGGTATCCACGCTTGCCGAACCGTTGCCAAATACCATCGGCAGGAACAACACCATTGCGGTCACACCGACCAGGACCCAAATGATCCAGCTGTTAAAAATCTTCTTAGTTTTCATCGATCCGAAAGGTCCCGTACCTTCCGCATCCCCCTCACGCGTTCTGCCGGCGTCCGGGCAACGCCACCTTCGATACAGTTCAACGCCCAAGTGGCGTTAAAAGTTCCCTACTCGTAGATGTGCGGAGCCAAGGTGCCCACGCAGTCAAGGTTGCGGTACTTTTCCGCGTAGTCCAGACCGTAACCAACCACAAATTCGTTCGGGATGTTCATGCCGACGTACTTCACGTCGATTTCTACCTTTGCGGCTTCCGGCTTACGAAGCAGGGTGCAAATTTCTACCGAGGCTGGGCCACGGGATTCCAGGTTCGCCTTCAACCACGACAGGGTCAGACCCGAGTCGATGATGTCTTCAACGATCAGCACGTGCTTACCCATCAGGTCGGTGTCCAGATCCTTAAGGATGCGAACTACGCCGGAGGACTGGGTGCCCGAACCGTAGGAGGAGACCGCCATCCAGTCCATGGACAGGTGGGACTTCAGCGCGCGAACGAGGTCAGCCATGACCATCACCGCACCCTTAAGCACGCCGACCACGAGGATGTCGCGTCCCTCGTAATCCGTATCAATCTGTGCTGCCAGCTCTTCGATACGAGCCTGGATTTCTTCCTTGGTATAAAGGACATGCGCCAGATCGGCCTTGACAGTGTTCGAATCCACGAGGGTTCTCCTGATTCTTGAAAGGTGGGGTACTCAACTAGAGTGCCACATTTAGTTTAGTGTTGTTCATCTGGTGGTGGTGAAAACTATCACCGACGAGCGCCGAAACGCACTAATTTTCCCGTCCAACTGCACCGGACCGGCGGAACGTGACTTATTCGTACCCACCCCGGCCAGCGCGCAGAGAGCCGAAGTTCGTTCGCTGCTCAGGTTCCGCGCCCCGGCCTCGGCAGCCGCCAGGCGCAGTACCCGCGAGCCAATAGCCGGCGGAAAACTCTGAAGAACCTGCAGGTTTATACCCTGTGTTCCGCGGGACTGTTCCCAGGCTTGATGCGCCCACGCCTCCAGCGCCTCGGCATCCGCGGCCGCCAGCCGCGCGGTGCGAGCCAGTGATTCGGTCAGCTGCCCACCAAGCTGCTCACGCAGAAATGGGAGCACTTTGTGGCGGATGTGATTACGTCGATAGGCGGTGTCTGTATTACTTGGATCTTCCCAATAATCGACCCCAGCCCGCTGACAGATCGATTCGGTGTCGGCTCGGGTCAGTTCCAGTAGCGGCCTGGCGTACCGGCCGCGGATCGGCGGAATACCGGCCAGAGTCCGAGTACCGGATCCGCGCAGAATTCCTAAGAGCACCTGTTCGGCTTGGTCGTCCTTGGTGTGTGCCAGCAGTAAGCGTTGCGCCCCGGATTCGCTCAGGGCTTGTTCGAAGGCGGCATAACGCGCGGTTCGCGCCGAGGCCTCGTCACCGCTGGTACTCACGGTTTTGATCTGTACCTGCGTAAAACCTAGTTCGGCGCATTGGCTCGCGGCATGCTGCGCTACCCGATCGCTGCCGGCTTGCAGGCCGTGATCCACGATCACCACCCCGAAGCGGGTATCGCGCAGTAGTTGACTAGCGGTAATCGCCAGGGCCATCGAGTCGGCACCACCGGAGATGCCCAGCAACGTATGCGGCGCCGCGAGTCGGATGATCTGGTTGCGGGCCAGATCGATGGGTCGACTCATCGAGTACGGGCCAGCCAGAGCGCCGGGTTATCGAGCTCCTCGGAGCTGGGGAAAAGTTCCCGGGCGCTGAAAATAGTGTTAAATTCCGCGTACCCGATCTCATCGACCAGATGGCGCACGAACTTCGCGCCGCGCTCATACTGGCGCGCCTTGGCGTCCATGCCCAGCAGCTTGCCAATCCAGGTGGCCCACGGTGAACGATTTTTACCGCGGGCGGTAAAACGATTTTGAATGGTCTTGATGCTTGCGATGCTGGAGACATCATTCATCACGACCATGGCATGGCCCTCAAGCACCGACATGATGCTGGTCAGTTCCCCGACCTCGCTACGCATGGATTTCACCCGTGCACCGATGTCATTCATTGAGTTGGTTTTCTCACCCAGGGGTTCAAAAACCTCGGCGAGGATCTGCTTCATGACTACGGGAATCCACGGGGCGTGTTCAAACTGCAGTCGGTGAGTCTGTTCGTGGGTGGCGATCCAGAGGTAAAAATCGCGTGCATTAAGGTTCAGTTCGCCTCGGATTTGTGTGATCGTTGGGGCGTTGAGCAGCAATCTCGGGCCAGCGAAAGGATCAAACTGGCCAAGCACCCGGGTGCCCAGAATGGAGAGCACCGCGCCAAGCTCGGCGCCGGCGATCAGCGGTAACGCGCTGGGGGTGTGCGGCAGCTCGGGAAGCATCGCTGCGAAGTTCTGGCTGACCGCCTTAGCCCAACCGCCACGGTCTACCACCAGGGTTTGTGAGGGCGCGGTGCTGGTCAGCTTCGAGATTTTCTCCGCCTCGCGCAACCCCTGCCCGGCTGCGATACGCAGCTCCTCGACGATGCGCGCCGCTTGCTTAGCACTGAGCGCTGGTCCGGCGGGCATCAAGGTTTTAGCCGTGCCGACCGCAAGGTCCCAATCGATGAACTGGCTCATGAATTTCTCCTACCGGCAACCGCATCCGCGCAGGGCGGTGACTGCCTGGTCGATAGTTTGCTTATGTGGTGCCAACGCTCCGTCAGGTTGCGCGGCAAAAATGCTAAAGGCGATGAGCCGCCCGTCCTCGGTGAGTGTCATTCCGGTCAGTGTGGCAACTCCAGATAGGGATCCGGTTTTGGCACGGACCAGACCTAGAGTTTGATCCGAAGCCAGCCGGGTCATCAGCGTTCCGTTGTAGCCGGCTACCGGTAAGGAGTACACCAATTCACGCAGTTCGGCCTTGCCACTGGTGGCCGCTGCACGCAATAAGGTGGTCAACGCTGCCGGTGAAATTTTGTTGCTGGCCGCTAGCCCGCTGGCATCCACCAAAGATATGCCGGTTGCGCCATATGCCTCGGCGACCTGTTGCACCGCCAAGCCGGCCTGCTTCGGGTCTAGCCCTTTTTTCACCGCAACAAGTCGGCCCATGGTTTCGGTGAGGTAATTATCCGAAACCAGCAGCATGTGCTTGATCTGATCACGTAGCGGTGCGGAGAGAACTTGCGTGATTTGCTCCCCGCCGCCATAGGCTCCCCGGCCGCCCTCGCTGACCCCAACCTCTTTGCTCAGTGCGGCGCTAAACACCTTGCGCACCTGCTGGGCAGCATCTGATTGGTACGCCGAGCGGGTACTCTCGGTGGCGCGGCCAGCATAGTGCGCGATCGGGTACACGTCACCAATATTGTTCGAGGTGAACAAGGACTTGTCCCAGGCCGGATTAACCTGCGCGTCGCCGAACAGTGAATCGTCTAACCAAAGTTTTACCTCGCTTACCCCACGCGCTTTGAGCTCCTTAGCGGTCTGCTCCGCCAAGGTTGCCAGCCCCGCATAGCCTTTGGGATGTGCCGGATTCGATTGACCATCGCCGAGCAGCACGTCGCCACCGCCGCGCAGCACCAAGGTGTCCCCGTCTAACCAGACGCTGGTCGCTAACCGATGATCCCCGCCGAAGGTATCCAAGGCCGCCACCGCGGTGGCAACCTTCAGGCTTGAGGCCGGAGTTCCGGGGGTCTGCGAATTCTTGTCGTAGAGCACCTGGCCGCTAGCAACGTCGACCACTTGTGCGTTAAACGAGGTTTTATCGGGCTTGGCAGCAAGGATCGCGTCCAGTTGCGCGGTGAGTTTGGCCTGGTCCGGCATTGGCGCTTCGGGGTTCAGATCCTTTACGGTGACCGGTGCGGCCTCGGGGGTCGTGGCACTCGCGCTCAGGTAATGTGCGGCGGGCTCACCGGTGAAGGTGCGTGGCGAGAGGAACATCGCCGTCGCCATGCCCAGCACTGCTAACAGTGCCACTCCAAGCGTCATGACGCGTCGGAAGGCAATGTTCATGTGAGCAGGTTCCTCTCGAAAGTTTAGCTACTTAATCCCTTGGGGGCGCTACGCTTATTAGCGGATATCCCTAAGACTAGTTTAGGAGTGTGCTTTTTATGCGCCACGACGTGACCATCGAGATCCCAACGGGATCACGCGTCAAGTACGAAATCGACCACGAGACCCACCGCTTGCGCCTGGATCGTGTGCTCTTTACTGCCATGCAGTACCCAACCCACTACGGTTACTTCGACGAAACCCTCGGCGAAGATGGCGATCCTTTGGATGCCATGGTCTTCATCCCGGGCGTCGATTTGATCCCTGGTGTCATCGTTGAGTCGCGCCCTATCGGCGTCTTCAACATGACCGATGATGGCGGTGGAGACGCGAAGCTGCTGTGCGTCCCGACCGACAAGCGCTTTGATCACATCAAGGAACTTGAAGACATGGATGAGTGGTTGATCAAGGAGATCGAGCACTTCTTCACCCGTTACAAGGACCTGGAACCGGGCAAGTGGGTTAAGGCTGAGGGCTGGGAAGGTCGCGAGGCCGCCGAGGCCGAGCTGGCACGCTCCATCGAGCGTTTTAAGGCTTAAGTACGATCAGAGGGCGGGGACCATTATGGTGCCCGCCCTTTGCTGTCCCCCACGAAAGGTTGCTGATGCTCGACGCACTCACATTGCCCGCACCCCTGAACGCGCTGGTGCAGCTGCGCCGCGCCGCACCGGGCGACCTGGCTCAGCTGCTGGAACTACTCAGCGATGATCCGCTCAGCGCTAGCCGGGAGGCGCCCTATTCGCGCGATGCCGGCCATGCGCGCGCACTGGCACAGATCATCGCGGATGGTGGAAATGAGCTCATTGTTGGTGTGCAAGGTACCCAAATCATCGCCATGCTTCAGCTGACTCGCATTCCCGGAATTTCTCGGGGCGGCTCCACCCGGCTCAATGTTGAGGCGGTGCGCGTGCGCGCGGAGCATCGCTCGACCGGGATTGGCACGGCACTGATGCGCTGGGTCATTGACCAGGCCGCACCCGCCTGTGACGCCGATCTGATCCAACTCACCTCGGATAGCTCACGGGCCGACGCACATCGTTTCTATGAGCGGCTGGGTTTTACCGCCTCACACGTGGGTTTTAAGTTACGCCGCTAGAGACCGAGGGCGGTTTCCAATACCGGCTCATCGGGCAGATTTTCCACTTCGCGCAGCGTTCGCTCCACCGCGCGGGTGCGTGTCCCAGCGCTTTGCACGGTATTTTGCGCCGCCGACAGCTGTTTGCCTAGCTTGTCCCACACATCGCCATACTTGCGGAATTCGGCCTTCGCCGCAGAAAGTACCTGCCATACCTCGCTGCTGCGCGCTTCGATTGCCAGCGTTCTGAAACCCATTTGCAGCGAGTTGAGCAGGCTCATCAGCGTGGTGGGTCCGGTGACCAGCACCCGGTGTTCGGTCTGCAGCTTGCTCGCCAGCCCCGGGCGACGCACTACCTCGGCGAAGAGCCCCTCGGTGGGTAGGTACATGATCGCAAAGTCGGTGCTGTACGGTGGGGCGATGTATTTGGCCGAGATCAATTTGGCCTGCTCGATAATTGCCCGATCCAGCGCCCTGCTGGCCTTGTCGATGGCTTCCTTGTCACCCGATTCCTGGGCATCCAAGAGCCGCTCATAGTCTTCTTGCGGCAGCTTCGAGTCGATCGGCAGGTACACCGGAGTTTCATCATGGCCTGGCATTTTCACCGCAAATTCGACGCTGTCCCTGGTCTCGGGTTTAATCACCACGTTCTGCGCATACTGCTCCGCGGTGAGAAGATCTTCGAGCTGACGTGACAACTGCACCTCGCCCCAGGTGCCTCGGCTCTTCACATTGGTCAGCACCCGTTTAAGCCCGCCAACATCGGCGGCGAGGTTCTGCATTTCGCCTAGACCTTGTTGCACCATTTCGAGCCGTTTGCTCACCAGTTCAAAGCTTTCACCGAGGCGCTTCTCTAGGGTGCCCTGCAGTTTCTCGTCGACGGTTTCACGCATTTTCTCCAGCTTTGCCTCGTTGCCGACGCGCAGCAGTTCAAGCTCTTCGCGCAATGCCGCTTGCAGCTGGCTGTGCATCAGCCGATTGGACTGGCTCAGCGCACCGATCTTGTCATCTACGGTGGCGCGGATCGTCTCCAACCGAACCTCATTATCCCGGCGGACCTCGCTTAGGGATTCACGTAGCTCACCACGCTGCGCGCCCAGATCCTGACGCAGTTCTCCATGGGTGGCGCGCACACTGGCGGCGATCGAGTCGTGATCCACGCTCCCGGTACGGCGCACTAGCAGCGCCATCGCGCAGAGCACCAAAAGGATATTAATTATTAACAACACCAGCAGCACAACATTCATGTACCCATTACTAGCAGCGCCCTGGGACACAATAGCTGCAGGTTGCTTAGGCTGGGCTCGTTGTGGGTCCGAAGATTTCTGACTTCACGCCCATCACGATCCGGTCTCCGGGCTGTGTCTGACGCAAATATTTCTCGACGGTGCCCAAGTCGGTGGAGATGCATCCCCAGGTGGCCCGCATGCCCGCATGCAGAAAAATGGCGAAGCTCTGCCCTGGTACCGGTTGCCCCTCCGGGGGCCTGTTGTAGTTAATGACGGCAGCCTGTTCGTAGTCCCCGGCCTGCATGTATTTCCACAGCGGCTCGTCGGGGAACTGGCCCGCACCCTCAAAATAATTGTTGAAGTGCGCACTATGGCGGCCACCCCAGTATGAATCCTGCCGCAATTTTTCATAGGGCAGGTTGGTGCCGGGATTTGTTCGGCCAAAGGCTTCGGTCACCGAATAGGAACCGGTGGGGCTGAGCAGCGAATTGACGTACACCGGCCCGGGTTTGGCAAAACCGGTGCTTCCGGAAAACCCCTTGGCCCGCCATTGTTCGCTGTACCCGCCCTCCGATAGCAGGCAGTGGGTGATGTCCACCGAATTTTCCCCGTAACCGGCGGCGAGCACGAAGGTCACCCGCTGGCTCAACTCATATTCGGGCTTCACCTGATTCGCCGATTCGCAGGGTCCGGACGGGTTCTCACCTTGCGCCGACCGCTGCCCTGGAGCGCAAGCGGTCAGCAACAGCACGCCCGACAGCGCGGCCCCCAGCAGTCGATGCAATACCTTCATGCCCCTCATCTTCGCAGACCTTTAACCTTGCCTTTACCTACTGGTCAGTAAGCGTTTTTTCGGGTCTTGCCGGTACACAAATTATACGAAATACCTGGGTTTTTCACGTAACAATCGAAAACACCGAGCCGACTAGTGACCATCACGCAGTATTCGAGCAGAAACTGGCGCAAGCATCCGGGGATGAGGTGATCCACACCATATTTTTGGCGCCGGGCTTGCCCACCGAAATAATAATTGCCATGATTTGAATTAGCAGCTCTCGCCTGCGACGGCTACCGCCATGGGGATGGAAGGTATCGCTCAAGTATGGCGCGAGTTGGAATCACAGGGCACTTAATCCTGTGATTCACGATTGCTGGGGAGCAATTGGCCGGAACCATTCCGGTCCACAACTAACAATGATCCTTGGGGGAAAATTGAGCGATAGGGACTACTCTGCGCGCTCTGACGACATGTCGGGCACCACCGCGACGCAAGAAATACTCAACTCGTCGGTAAACATAAACTTTGCGGATCTCGCCACCGCCGCCATCAATTTTGATGATGAAAAGGCGCTCTTTCCTAGCACCACGCCGGCCCGTGAACGCACCTTGGTCGATGTCATCAGCACCACAATGGATGTTTATCCCTCCGCGTTGGCCATTGATGACGGCAGCTACAAGCTCACCTACGAACAGCTTCGTGAAGAAGTCGACGAATTGGCTAAGCGCTTGTGGGCCATGGATGTCGGAGCCGGCGACCGCGTCGGAGTACGTGTGCCCTCGGGATCCAAAAATCTTTACATCGCCATCCTCGGTGCACTTTTCGCCGGCGCCGCCTATGTTCCGGTAGACGCCGACGAGCCCGAAGAACGTGCGAACACCGTCTGGGAAGAAGCCGGGGTCTGCGTGGTCATCGGCAGCAACCTTAGCATCACCCACCGCGAGGCAGTGCGCACCAAAGGCAACAGTCCGGATCCCAGCCCGGACGACGACGCGTGGATCATCTTCACCTCCGGTTCCACCGGCAAGCCCAAGGGAGTGGCCATCACCCACCGCTCCGCCGCCGCCTGGGTCGACGCCGAAGCCGAGATGTTTCTGCCCAACGACCCATTAACCCGCGGGGACCGTGTCATGGCGGGGCTATCGGTCGCTTTTGACGCCTCCTGTGAGGAAATGTGGTTGGCCTGGCGTCACGGCGCCTGCCTGGTTCCGGCCCCACGCTCCATTGTGCGTTCCGGCGCTGACCTGGGCGATTGGCTCACCGAACGCAAAATCACGGTAGTTTCCACCGTTCCGACCCTGGCCGCCATGTGGCCGTCGGAAACCCTGGAAAATATCCGCCTGCTAATTTTTGGTGGCGAAGCCTTACCTCCGGAACTCGTCCAACGCCTCGCCGAGCCAACCCGCGAGGTCTGGAACACCTACGGACCCACCGAAGCCACGGTGATCGCCTGCGGTGCCGCAGTTGACGGCCACGGTCCGGTATCCATCGGGACGCCGTTGCGTGGCTGGGACCTGGCGGTGGTTGACGCGCAGGGTTACCCGGTCCCGTGGGGCGGCGAAGGAGAATTGATCATCGGCGGGGTGGGCCTCGGACGCTATCTTGACCCGCAAAAGGATGCCGAAAAGTATGCGCCCATGCCAACTCTTGGCTGGAAGCGCGCCTACCGCAGCGGCGATATGGTGCGCGCCGAACGCGACGGACTGCTCTTCGTGGGCCGCGCCGACGAGCAGGTCAAGCTCGGCGGACGCCGCGTAGAACTCGGTGAAATCGACGAAGCCCTCGCCGCCCTGCCCGGCGTATCCCAGGCCGCCGCGGCGGTCCAGTCTACGCCGAGCGGCAACAAGGTTCTGGCCGGCTACCTGGTCACCGAACCCGGCACGCAGCTGGATCTGGCACACTGCCGTGCCCTGCTGGCCGAGGTCTTGCCCGCGCAGCTGATTCCGGCGCTGGGCCTGGTCGAGACGCTGCCGATGAAAACCTCGGGCAAGGTGGACCGCAAGGGGCTTCCTTGGCCACTGCAGGCGGCCTCCGACTCGGGCACCGGGCACAACCTGACCGGCACCGAAGGCTGGATTGCCGATATTTGGACGGACCTGCTCGGACCGATGGCACTTGATGGCGACAGCGACTTTTTCGCCCTCGGCGGGGCCAGCGTCGCCGCCGCGCAACTGGTAGGCGTGCTACGCACCCGGCACGCTTTGGTGTCGATCGCCGATATCTACGACATGCCGACCCTTGGCGGACTCGCCGCTCATCTGGATGCCCAACAACTGAGCGAAGTTCAGGTGCACGAGTCGGCGCCCACCCCGTGGTGGACGGCCTTGGTGCAGGCCCCGGTCATCGGCGCCCTGTACTCGATCATCGGGCTGCGCTACGTCACCGGCATGGCGCTGGTGTGCTGGGTGCTCTTTAATTTCATGGATGCCAGATGGGTTCCCAACCCGCCGTTGCTCCCCGTGCTGGCGGCCTGGGTGGTGCTCTACACCTTGCCCTTCCGCGTGCTCCTGGCGGTTGTTTCGGCCCGGGTCCTGCTTGCCGGGGTGCAACCGGGCACCTATCAACGCGGCGGCGGTGTCCACCTGCGGCTCTGGGCCGTGGACCGCATCGTGACCTTTGCGAAGATCGAACCAATTATGGGCACGCCGCTGGGAATTTGGTATGCCCGCGCGCTGGGAAACAAGGTCGGGGCTCGGGTGCACTTAGATGCCATGCCTGCGGTGACCGGATTAACTAGCATCGGGGCGGATACCGCCATCGAATACGAGGTAGACATGGCCGGACACTGGCTGGACGGCGACACCTTGGTCATCGGCCGGATCACCATCGGCAGCGGCGTTCGTGTGGGCACCCGCTCCACCATCGTCGGCGGATCCATCATCGAAAATGGTGCTGAAATTGAGCCGGGAAGCTGCGTGGATACCACGGTTGCGGCCAATGGGCTGTACTCCGGTTCGGCGCTGGAACATCTCGGTGCGGCCGGAGCGAGCTGGCCCGATACCCGGGCGCACCACGCTGCGCGATCCGGTGGATTGCTTCGCGCGATACGCTATGCGCTCTCCTTGGGCGCGCTTGGCCTGCTGCCGGTGGTCTCGGTGCTCCCCGGTTCGCTGCTGCTCTTCTCCCTGGTTGACGGGTCGGCAGAAATTGGCGAGGTGCTCTGGGCGCTTGCGCTGCTCTCTCCGCTCTTCGCGGTGCTCACGATCCTGGTCTTCCTGGGGCTCACGGCAGGAAGCGTGCGCTTCTTGGCCCGCTTCCTGCCGCCGGGCTTCCACCCCTCGCACGGAACCGCGGCCTGGGCCGCGTGGCTGACAAACCTGCTGCTGGCCAAGTCGCTGATGTCCGTGTATCCGATTTATGCCAGCATCATCACCCCGGTATGGATGCGCCTGCTCGGTGCCAAGGTGGAGGCGGGCGCCGAAATTTCGACCATGGAAACCATTCCGCACCTGACACATATCGGGCAGCGTTCCTTCATGGCCGACCACTGTCTGGCCTCCCACCCGCGAGTGCGAGGACCATGGCTGCACCTGGGTGAGACGAGCATCGGGGAGAAGTCATTTGTTGGCAACTCCGGGATCGTCGGCCCGGACACCCATGTTCCCAACGATTCGCTGATCGCGGTGCTCTCCTCGGCTCCGCAGAACATGCCGGCGGTTTCCAACTGGTTTGGCCGTCCGGCGATGGAATTACCACGTCCGGTAGATACCGCCGAGTCCACGCTGACCTACAATCCAGCGCGGCGCCTGAAGGTTGCCCGCGCGCTGGTTGAAGCCTGCCGCATCCTGCCGTTGCTGCTCACCATCTGGCTGGCGCTGGGCACCGTGTGGGTGCTGTCCGCAATTTACGATCAGTCCTCGCTGGGCCTGACGCTGCTGCTTTCCGGTCCGGTGCTGCTGGCCTCGGCGAGCGTTTCGGCACTGCTTGCGCTGATCGCCAAGTGGGCCCTGGTCGGACGCTTCCGGGCCGAGGAACACCCGCTGTGGACCTCGTTTATCTGGCGCAATGAATTAGCCGACGTGTTTAGCGAATCCCTCGCGGTGGCGGGCGTGGTGCGCATGAGCCTGGGCACCCCGATGCTGAACTTCTGGCTGCGGCTGCTCGGCGCGCGCATTGGCCGCCGGGTCTGGTGCGAAACCTGGTGGCTGCCCGAACAGGATCTGATCAGCATCGGCGACGGGGCAAGCATCAACCGCGGCACCGTGCTGCAAACCCACCTCTTCCACGATCGCATCATGCGTTTGGAACCGGTACACGTCGGCGCACACGCAAGTCTTGCCCCCAACGGGGTCATCCTGCCCGGCAGCCGGATCGGCGAAGGAACCAGCATTGGCCCTTGCTCGCTGGTCATGCGCTCCGAAGAAGTGCCGGCCAATAGCCGCTGGCGCGGCAACCCGATCCGTAACTGGTCTTAGTCTTGGAGAGCAGCACAATGAACGAACAGCTCAAATACGCCACCGAGTCCTTCGGTCGCGTGATCACGGCAATGATTACCCACTTTGATAGCACCGGGCAGGTAGACCTGGTTGCCGTGCGGCACCTTGCCGCGCAGTTAACCGCCCCCGGATTTAACGACGCCGTGGTGGTCAACGGCACGACGGGCGAATCGATTTCCACCACCGAGGCCGAAAAATTGGCGATCATCACGGCGGCGAAGGAAGCGGTCCCCGGAACCGCAAGAGTCATCGCCGGGGTGGGAGCCGCGGATACCGCGAGCAGCATCCGCATGGCGAACGACGCGGAACGCGCCGGCGCCGACGGCCTGCTGGTGGTGGCACCGTACTATTCACGCCCCACCCAGCAGGGCCTGATCAAGCACTTCGAATCCATCGCCGAACGTACCGAGCTGCCCATCATGCTCTATGACATTCCCGGGCGCACCGGGGTCGCTATCGAACCTGGAACCTTCGCCCGGTTGGCCGCGCATCCGCAGATCATCGCGGTTAAGGATGCCAAGGGTGACCTGGAGTCCAGCTCACAGGTCATCGCGGAAACCTCGCTGGCCTATTACTCGGGGGACGACGCGCTAAACCTGCCGTTGCTGTCCATCGGCGCGGTGGGCTTCGTCTCGGTGGTCGGCCACGTCGTCGGCGACAGCCTGCGCCAACTACTTGAGCACCACGACGCGGGACAAAATGCCCAAGCCCGCGCACTTCACCAGCGGCTGCTGCCGATCTACCGCGGAATGTTCCGCGCCCCGGCGGCCTGCTCGGTTAAGTCCGCGCTGGCTTCCATGGGTCGCGGCGCTAGCACTGTGCGTTCCCCGATGGTGGAACTGGACGCCGATTTGGCGGCCTTGCTACGCGCGGACCTGGTCCGCGTTGATCTGGGAGCACAACTTCAAACGGCGGCGGGTATCCGATGAGTCAAGACCTTCAACGTCGCATCACCGGAATTGATGCGGCCCGCGGCATCGCCCTGATGAGCATGCTCGCGATCCACGTGATGCCTCAGTTCAACGACGATTTTGAACCCACGCTGGTGTGGCAGGTTGCCTCCGGAACCTCCGCCGCGCTCTTTGCCCTGCTGGCCGGTGTCGGGCTGAGCCTAGGATCCAAGTCGGCCACGCAGTCCGCGGCTCAGCTCGCTGGTGCACGAGCCTCACTGGCGGCTCGCGCCGGCTTCATCCTGGGGCTGGGACTGGTTCTGGGCCTGATCGATATTCCCGCATTTGTCATCCTCTCCTACTACGCGGTGATGTTTGCGCTGGCCATACCGTTGCTGCGTTTAAAGGCAACAAGTTTGGCGTTCGCATCCCTGGGCTTCGCCACCGTAGGCTCGATCTTCACCTGGCTCATTTCCCCCTCCCTGCCCGGCTTGGATGGGATCGATCCGTCGCTGAGCACCCTGTTCGCCGAGCCCGGAGCCACACTCAGCTCCCTGCTCTTCACCGGCGCCTACCCGGCGGTGCCGTGGATGAGCTTCGTCTGTGCCGGCATGGCCCTGGGCAAATTGGATCTTCGTTCACGAGACCTGCAGTTGCGGATGGGACTGACCGGACTGGTGCTCTGGCTAGGCAGCTGGGCGCTCTCCGCGCTATTGCTTGGCCCGCTGGGCGGCAAGGCGGCGCTGATCTATTCCACCGCCCGCGTGTTGGACTCCGAGGAGCTGAATGAGGCGCTGGTCTTCGGACTGCCGGACGAGGTCCCGCTGGATTCGCTGTGGTGGCTGGTGACCCTTTCCCCGCATTCGGATCTGGTCTTCGAACTTCTGAACACCCTCGGCGTGGCCCTGCTGGTACTGTCGATCGCCTTGCTGATCGGCCAACGTGTGCCCTGGCTGCTGCGGCCACTGGCTATCGTGGGTTCGATGACGCTGAGCATCTACACCCTGCATCTGCTGTTCCTAGCCACCGGGGTGGGCGTCGAACATCCGATGGCCTCCTTCTGGCTGCAGATCTTGGGTTCACTGTTGCTGGCGGTCTTGTGGCGAAACATTTCGGGACTCGCTCAGGGGCCCCTGGAACATGTCACTTCCGCGCTGGCTGGCAAGGCCAAAGGTCGGGCGCTGGTCCGTAAGGGCTAATGTTGCGCACCGAAGATTGCACTACGGCGGTCTCTAGGCGATACTCAATGCCGTGGACACTGAACGCGAGCTCGCCGGCAAGGCATTGTATGAAAGCCGGCTGAAAAACCTGCACGGCTTGCTGATGCCCGACGCTCCGCGGTGGGATGAACTGCCCGCCGAGGTGCGCGAACGCTGGTGTTCCTATGCGGACGCCGGGCAGTGATGCGCATTCTGGTCACCGGTTTTGAGCCCTTCGGTGCCGACACCATTAATGCCAGCGCGCAGACGCTGGAGCTGCTGCCGCAGTCCTTGGGTGAACACCAGATCCTGACCGGGATGCTGCCGGTCTCTTTTGGCCGCAGCGCCCGGGTACTGGATGAGCTGATTTCCGGCAACGCCCCAGAGGCCGTGGTGCTGCTCGGCGAGGCGGGAGGGCGAACCCAGATCAATCTGGAGCGTTTTGCGGTCAACCAGATGAGCGCGCGCATCGCCGACAACGACGGGGCCCAACCGGCCGGCGAGCGCATCGAACCCGATGGCCCGATCCGGCGTGAGGCCACCATGGCGGTACCCAGCGAGCTAATGGTCAGTGAAGACGCCGGAAGGTTCGTCTGCAACCGCATCGCCTACCACGCCTATGGCTTGCCCATCCCCGCGCAGTTCATCCACGTTCCTGCGGTACGCCCGCATCGGCAGCGCGCACTGATCGGCGCGGAGACCGATGCCGGCGCCCCGGTGTCCAGCGAACTGAGCGTGGTTCAGCTGGCGGCTTCGCTGACTCGGTATCTTCAGGACATTTGTTTTCACTACAAGCCGGGCGGCTAGATACGGTTAAGCCATGAGCCTGACTAATCTTTCCCCGCGCCAGCAGTTTGCCGCTGGCCGGGTGCCGCTGCGCCTGACCAGTTTGTTCGCCGGGCTGCTGCTCTTCGCGTTGGCGATGGCGTTGATGGTGCGGGCAAATCTAGGTGTAGACCCGTGGAACGTGTTCCACCTGGGCTTGTCGCACCATCTGCCGCTGTCGTTGGGCACCATCGTGATCATCGTCGGGGTGATCATGTTGCTGACCTGGATTCCGATGAAGCAGTGGCCCGGGGTCGGCACCGTCGCCAACGTCTTTGTCATTGGTGTGGCGCTGGACGTTTTCCTGCTGGTCCTGCCCGAGGTCACCGGGCTGGGCTGGCAGATTCTCACCCTGATCGGTGCGATCTTGATCAACGGCCTGGGCGGCGCCATGTACATCGGCAGCCACTTCGGCGCCGGCCCGCGCGACGGGCTGATGACCGGGCTGCACCTGCGCACCGGGTTGAGCATCCGGCTGGTGCGCACCAGCATCGAACTGCTGGTGCTGGGCATCGGCTGGCTGCTGGGCGGTCCAGTAGGTTTGGGAACCGTGGCCTACGCGCTGCTGATCGGCCCTTCCACCCAGTTCTTCTTCCGCTTCACCATCATCAAGCTGGCTCCGGGCAGGCTAGAGCAAATCAGCTGACAGTCCGCCCAGCAGCCAAAAGCCATACAGCACCGCGACAACTCCGGATGTCGATGCAGATCGCAATAGGGGCTCTTCAGGATTCAGG
>NZ_NRGT01000033.1:0-4048 GCF_002332285.1 Glutamicibacter sp. BW77
CTTGATCCTGACAGACAGGGGTGCACCGACTCGATGGTGGCACATTTATCACTAATTCAGGAGAGCTCGGTAAGACGGGAATCCTGAACAAATTTGACTGGCCCAAGACTTTAATTCGATTTGGCACAGATCGACATTTTGATATTTGGCGCACATCTGTCTTGAAGCTTAAAAAGCATTTGCTCAATCATGATCTATTTGGAAAATCTTACGTAATTAAGGCAAACTGGACAGACATAACAATTCAAGGCACTGTGGCACCGAGATTCCGTTCAATGAACGCGGTTGCGGCGAATAGTCTTTATGAGCGATATTACGAGACGTTAGCCGAATGTAACTTTAATATTATTGAACCACCTTCGGATATTTCGCACTCTGATGAAAATCATAAATGGGGTCCATCTCAATACCATTATCAAAGTGAATTTTATACCTATATCGCGGACGTAATAACAAGGGACTGAGTTAATCTATGGAACAATTTAAAGTGACAATCAAGGGATTGGGGCGCAATGTACAAGCGCGAATCGAAAATGCACCTGAAAATGCGAATTTTTCTTTTGCCCTTAGGTCTGCGTTAACCAAGGATATCGTTTTTAGCGACGTTGACACCAAAAGTCCTGTTTGGATAACTCCTGAGATCACTAATTCGGATAAGTATTTTGTTGAATGCACTGTGAAAACTGGCAAGATTAGTTTTATAACATGCAGTAGAGAATTCGATTTCGGAATTAATAAACAGGCATCTCGCCCTCGTGGTGTCGTGGCCCGCGCTAAGCATCAGCCAGCGCCATCATTCCATTCCCTGCTGTATTGGGAGAGCCGCAAGGCCTTCGTTAACCGAGAATATAGCGCATGGCTTTTAGATCACAAGCTGAATGCTTATAAGTTTGCGGACAAATTAGGTCTGAAAACTCCAGCCATGGAGCTGGTTCCCTTCTCGTGTTCCATCATACCTATTGAAGTAAACACGGTAATTAAACCACTCAATGGCGTTATGTCGCAGGGTGTATATCTAATTATGGAAGACGGAATTATTGACCTCGTCAATAATCGCCATCTCGCCGGGTCCGAGGAGCTACGTAAATCAATGGCGGGTCTTCTTCTATCGGGAAAGATAAAAGAAGATTTGTGGATTCGCGAGCGACTGATACGTGATGACAAAGATCCAGAGGCTCCAGCAAGAGACGTGAAATTTTACACATTCTATGGGCAGCCGATCTTAGCGCTAGAGACTGCCCGTATTCCGAAGATTCAGCGTTGCTGGTACGATAATTACTCGAATTTGGTTAACACCGGTAAATACGCGACTGAGTTATTCGTAGGTCATGGAATCCCTGCTGAATTTTATAAGATTGCTGAAAAGATCGGACTAAATATCCCAGCACCGTTTGTACGGATTGATTTACTGGCCTCACCTGAAGGGGCCGTCGTAAATGAAGTAACTCCAAAGCCGGGGGGTGCACATTTATTCGCACAATCCATCGATCAACAACTAGGAAACCATCTAGTCAACGCTGATGGGCGCCTACGGGCTGACCTGATTTCCGGTAAATCGTTTGATATTTTCAACTCTTTGAAAAATAGTTGAATTATGTCTCGGTATTTTCAAAAATCAGTTATGGTTTATCCAAAACTTTTAATCAGAGACTCGGGAATGAGTACGCGCTCCTAATGCTGTCATCGTGGGATCGAAATCATCAGGTTGTACCTTACCGCTCTCTTTCTGCGAATCATTCCAAACGGTCTCTTCGGGATTGAGAATGTAACCTCCTAAACCCAATACCCCGGATATGTGGTCAATGCATTAAAAGTCGAGGCCTTCTAGAAGAACGGAACTTCCTACACAAACCATTTCTAGATCCCTCGACTGTGCACCATTCTATCAATACCCCCTGCATGCAAAATAGCGTCGTATGGTACTTCTGTTCTGACGAGTTGGTGTGAAATCTCGGTACATCGTGAACACTGAATCTCGGGACTTCGTCCTGTTTCGTGCCACGGTTTGTGATTGAAAACCTCAATAGGTGTATGACCTGATGGTTTGTTTTCACGTTGTGGCCGAAGTACTTACTAATAAATAGGTTCCCGGTACCCTGAATCCATGGGTTCCCGATTCATCCGCAAGGTCCGCACGGCATCTGGTGCTGTCGCGGTGCAAGTCGTGGACCAAATCGGACGCACTACCACCTCTGTGGAACACATCGGCTCGGCGAACACCGACGCAGAATTAGCGTTGCTGCTGCGCTCCGCCGAGCAACGCTTGCATCCAGGGCAACAAGCTTTCGACCTCGTCGAAATGGAACAAGAACCCGCTTCTCTGGGCGAAGTCGCTGACTGGACCAAAAACGCCGCACTTCCCAAGGTGACTCCTGACCGCGGAAGACCTCGAACCGGCGCTACGGGCCACGCGAAAGTCGTTGCGTCTCCAGCCACGGAACTGTGGGAAATCCTCACCGCGGCCTATGCCCGACTTGGGTTCGAAGTCCTTGATGACGAGGGATTTCGTGCCATGGTGCTTGCCAGACTCATCGAGCCGACGTCCAAAGCAGACACCTTCAGAGTGCTCCTGTTTCGTGCCAAACGGGCTCTTAAAAGTTAAGCGTGGTGCTGGATGTTCAGCACGGCCGTAGGCCCGCCGTATATAACTGTGAGTATCGAGGTGGCTGGTCTGGGACTAGCTGGCAGGATAGGAACCAGCCGTCCCACC
The DNA here is from genome assembly GCF_002332285.1 of Glutamicibacter sp. BW77. NCBI lineage: Bacteria > Bacillati > Actinomycetota > Actinomycetes > Micrococcales > Micrococcaceae > Glutamicibacter > Glutamicibacter sp. BW77. The sequence continues at coordinate 2,711 of NZ_NRGT01000033.1, forward strand.
CCCTGGATGTGGCTCAGTATACAACTGACCCGCGAGGTGTCATCGTATTGACTTGTCCATCCGCTCAGGGTGGGACGGCCGGGACCAATCCGGCCCACCACGGTAGCTTCATCAGAAGATTGTCCACCCCAGAAGGGGCGTGACCCATCACAGTTCTGTTCCGTAGTGACCCTTACCCGGACTGGTACCGGCCGTTCACGGCCGTCCAAAATAATCCAGGAAAGGAAAGTACGGTGACCGCACAATCTATCGTCGCTCATTGCTACCCATTTGTCGTGGGTGTCGATACTCACGCACGTAACCATGTCTACGCCATCATCGACTCCAACAACGGTGCACTGCTTGATACCCAGTCGTTTCCAGTGACCAGCGTCGGCATCAGCCGTGCCATCCGCTGGGTGGCACGACGTACTGAAGGTAACGCAGACACCCTCTGGGTCATCGAAGGGGCCGCGACTTACGGAGCGATCCTTGCCGGCACCATCGCCGCTCACGGATTCCCCGTCTCCGAGGCACCACGCATGAGCAAGAAGCAGAACCGTGGCGTAGGAAAAACCGATGCCTTGGACGCTCAACGACTGGCCAAGGCCTCCCTGCCGCTGCCGATAGACAAATTGCGCCATCCGCGACTGAATGAAGGAATCCGGCAGGGTCTGCGCATCCTCGTCACGGCACGCAGCTCGATGGCGAAGGACCGCACTAGGTCTGTGAATGCCTTGAACGCTTTGGTGCGCAGCAACGTTCTGGGGATCGACGCCCGCAAGAAGCTGACCAGCGGTCAGATCACTGAGGTCAGCCGGTGGCGGGAACGAGAAGAAGAGCTCTCGCTGCGGATTGCCCGGTCTGAAGCGGTGCGACTGGCCAAACATACTCTAGATTTGGATCACCAGTTAACTATCAATGAGCAACAACTGGATGAACTGGTCAGGGTCAGTGAAGCGGCACCGCTGATGGAGGAGATCGGGTTCAAAGCAATCACCGTAGCGAAGTGCTTCGTCGCTTGGTCTCACGAAGGCCGAGTGCGCGATGAAGCTGCTTTCGCCTGTTTGGCTGGGGCGAGCCCGATTCCTGCATCGTCAGGGAATACGACACGACATCGGCTTAACCGTGGCGGGGATCGGTCGTTGAATGCTGCTCTGCATCTGGCGGCGATCACGCGCATGACCCATGACGACGAGACACGTATCTATGTTGAAAAACGTCGTGCTGAGGGTAAAACGGATCGGGAAATCCGCCGATGCATCAAACGCTATCTCGCCCGTCGTGTCTTCAAGATCTTCCACGTTTCAGCGGTGGCTGAAGAGGTTACAATTGCGGCTTGACAGACCCTTTTATGGT
>NZ_NRGT01000034.1:0-28082 GCF_002332285.1 Glutamicibacter sp. BW77
GGGGTTCTGCCTGGAGGGGTGGGGCTCTTGTGCTGTTTAAAAGGACCTGGTTCCTCACTTGGTATGTGGTAGCGTCCGCTGACCGGTTAGGCTTCGTTATGGAGCTTAGTGGCCATTACATGAAACTTTGTTCCTAGCTAACCATCGCATCACATGACGAGGTCGTTTCAATGTCGGATTCTCAGCTCGAATTTCTTAAGCAGCTGCGCGAAGCGCTACCAATGGCGGCGAAAATCGAAGATCGCAGAGAAGCGCTGTTGGAGAACTCAAGGGATTTTGGACAGCTTGTCGGTGAGCCAGTCTTGCCGTTGGCTGTCGTGTACCCACAAACGGTGGCTGACGTTCAAAACATTATGCGACTGTCTTATGAACATGGCATGCCAGTGATATCGCGTGGCGCTGGCACTGGAGTCTCCGGCGCTGCTCATGTAACTGGCCTATGTATTGTAATGAACCTAATGCAGCTGAATCGAATAATTGAGATCCGGCCTGAAGACGAAGTTGCCGTTGTAGAGCCAGGGGTCATCAACTATGACCTCAACGAGGCTGCGGCGGAATTTGGGTTGATGTATGCGCCCGATCCCGCCAGCTACAAGATGTCCACCGTTGGCGGGAACATTGCCACCAATGCCGGCGGACTCCGCTGTGCGAAGTACGGCGTGACTCGTGAGTCGGTCCTCGGCCTTGACATTGTTCTCGCCGATGGCAGGTTGATTCGTGTCGGGAAGAATACGTTCAAAGGCGTTGCAGGATATGATCTGACTTCCTTATTTACTGGATCTGAGGGGACCCTAGGAGTCGTAGTTCGGGTGGTGCTCCGTCTGCGCTATCAGCCCGTTGATGAACGAGATGTATCGATAGTCTTCCCTAGTCTTGAAGCAGCAGTTATGGGTGTACAAAGCATCGCACGGGCTCGTGTGCAACCTGCGATCTTAGAGTTGCTGGATTTGCCGACGATCAGGATTCTTGATGAGCAGTACCAAACAGACTATGCATCCCGTGGAGGTGCGATGCTCTTGGTTCGTCTGGACGGGTACGGCGCAGAAAAAGAAGAGACCGTAATCAGAGAAGCATTCTCAGACGGACCAATGACACTTAGTTCCTCAGGTGCTCCGGAAGCAACACAATTGATTGAAATGCGTCGTACCAGTCGTGGGGATACGAAGGACGACGCATATCGGATGGGCGAGGATGTTGCTGTTCCTAAGAGTCTGATGGCTAAGTACGTGCAAGAGCTCCGAAAGATTGCCACGGCTCATGACGTCGATGTACGAGTCATCGCTCATGCGGGCGATGGTAATTTACATCCGACACTTTCTGTGGAACCCGAGTCCGGTGAAAATCCCTTGATCCGATTATCGGAAGCCCTAGAAGAGTCAATTCGGGTCGCGATCGATATGGGTGGAACGATTACGGGCGAACATGGCGTTGGACTTATCAAACGTGAATGGTTGACATGGGAACAGAGCCAGGATGTCATCCAAATTCAGCATGACATAAAGTCGTTGCTTGATGAGAAGAATATTCTGAATCCTGGCAAGGCCATTTGACTGCAATGAGCGCGAAGCTTAGTTGGCCATGTAAGGCGCAATTACAGATTTCGTGGGAGCCCAAGCGCGGGTGTAGTGTTTAAACGTTGGTGAACAACGGGATATAGCGCAGCTTGGTAGCGCGCGTCGTTCGGGACGACGAGGTCGCAGGTTCAAATCCTGTTATCCCGACCAGAGTAGTTTTATTCGAACCATGGTTCGAGTAGATCCACTTCAGTTCCAATAACAGAGATGGCGTCGAGAAATCGGCGCCATTTTTGTTGCCCCGAGGTTGGGCATTCAATATGTCTGAAACGGTCAAAATCGGCCCATTTTGGGACGACGGGGTCGATACTTGGGACGACTCGTTCGATGCCGTTTTCAGGCCGGAGAACGCCGCCTGGGCGGCCATGATGTCATCAAATGGATGATTCAATTCTGCGGAGACCTTCCCGTCTTCGGCAACGCGGAAGAAATGATAGAAGGATTCGTTGAGAATCCGTCGGACCTTATCCGGGGCGGCATGGTAATAGCGCTGAGTGTCCGTGACTTGATCCAGTGCCGCCGCGAGCAACTTGCCGCCAGCCGCAATCTTGCCCTCGACGTTCGCCAGGCTGTCTTCGATGCGGTTCTTCTACTGCGCCAGCTCGAATAGCTTCTCGCGAATCTTGCTGGTTGGCAGTGTGCCGTCGGCGGCGAGGTCAACAATACGAGACTCTTTTCGCTCGATTTCGGATAGCTGGTTACGCAGTACGGCGTAGGTGGCCTTGATATCTTCCTGTTCGATGTCGAGCGCCGTCGTCAGGCGGTTTCGAATGTCAGCTTCGAATGTAGGCTCCAGCTTGAGCCGGGCGTATTCGTCAACGACACTATCTTCGATTACGGAGGTTGGAATGTACCTGGTGTCGCAAAGGCCTTCCTGCTTGGCCCGGCAAAAGAAGTACTCATGAAGTGAGCCGCTGCGACCCTTTGCCTCAACGTAAATCATGCGGCTTTCCCTGCCCAGCGCGTGGCATTTGTGGCAAAATAGCATGCCCTTCAGATAGTGGTTGTGGACGCGGTCGCGAGTTCCGGCACCACTGCGTGCGCTCATGACTTCTTGAACTTGATCGAATAGGTCCTGGCCGACAATCGGTTCGTGTCGACCCGGGTAGATATCTCCCTTATAGACCAGGAAGCCGACGTAGTAAGGATCCTTGAGCATGGTGTGCAGTTTGCTTGCAGACACCGGCTGTTCGGGGTAGCGGGTGGTTCGTCTCGACGTGAGCCCGAGATCGGCCATGGTGGCTTCGAGCCGTTCGATCGAATAGTTGCCCGTGGCATACAACTCATAAGCCTTCAGAACAAACGGGGCGCGCTTCTCGTCTAGCCCGATACTGTTGATCATGCGCCCTTCGATGTCCTTGCGGATGTTGAGGTATCCGAGTTTGGCTTTTGTCAGCGTGCCGCCGTTGATCGCCTTGTTACGCATCTTGATCCGGATATCTTCACCACTGAGCTGGTTCTGAACCTGGTTCATGATGTCGGTGACCGCTTCCATGGCTTCGGCATAGGTGCCTTCGCCGAAGTCCTCGCGGGCCGAGAGTAGTCGGACGTCGAGCTTGTCGAGGTGACGGCGGGTAATCGCGGCGTCGACGAAGTTACGGAAGGCACGCGCGCGGGCATAGACAATGACGTAGTCGACATCGCGGTTGTCAGCCAGGAACGTCATCATTGCCTGGAACTCAGGGCGCTTTTCAATCGTCTGGGCCGAGACGCCCGGCTCGACGAACTCATGGACGATCTCAGCACCAAGAGAGCCAGCTTTCTGCTCACAGATGTCGCGCTGCGTGGCAATGGAGTTGCCGTCCTTGTCGATATCGATGGCGGTCTCGGTTTGCTTCTTGCTGGAGACGCGCAGGTAAAGAACGGCCTTGCGTGGGCGCAGGGCCTCGATGTCATTGGTGGTCATGGTCAGACTCCTTGTAGTCGGGTGCGGTTGTTCGTGGCGTACTGCCATGAGCGGGAAAATGGTGTACTGGTCGGGAGGCAGCGAGGTGTCGGCTCGGTAATGCCGGTCTGGCGCAGCCTGACGACGATGGCAATCTCGGATACCTGGAAGTGCTTAGCCAGATCGGATGGTCGCTGCATGCCGCCATAAAAGGCGCGCTTGAGAAGCATCTTGGGAATGAGCAGGCATCCGGCAAAATAGTCAGCGGCTTGCTCGGCCTGTTGTGAGGCGCTGACGTCCTTCGATCCCAGATAGAGCTGGTCGGCCCGGTTGTGGTCGATGATGTGCTTATATTCGTGCGCCAGAGTGAAGCGTTGGCGGCAATAGCTCTCATGCTTGTTCAGCTGGATGATCCAGGCATTGCCGTTCCAGAAGCTGGCCCCGGAAACGGGTGCTTCGACAAGTTCAATCTCGATCTTGGGAAGCTCTGCAATGAACTCGACAGGTACCGGGCCTTCGGTGAGCTGGTGGAGCTGTAGCAGCCGGATGGCTTGATGTTCGGCGACTTGTTTGGCTTCAGCCAGTGAATGCACTGGACGGTTGGGAATGAGCGATCGGAGAGTGGACAGGACGCTGCGCTCAAATGGTGATGGGGTGCTGATGTTAGTCATGGCTTCTCCTTTCGCTGAGAATAGTTTGGGTTATTCGTCCTCGCCGGGTGCAGGGCCGCTTGTGGTGTCGATGCCGTGCCGGGTGGCTACAGCCTTGAAATGTTCTTCGATTTCGCGGACGGCGCTTTCGGGCATGTTCTTGAACTTGGTGCGCAAATAGGGTTGCAGCGTGGGGAGGTCAGAGCCGCGGAGGACACGGGATTCGGCCAGTAGGTTGGTAAGCGGGATCTGCAGGACATCGGCGATCGAGCGGAGGTTGTCCATGCGGGGGCTGCCGATCTGGCCAAGCTCCAGGCGGGTAATCGTTCCCTTGGCGATCTTGGCCCGCCTGGCGACTTCGCTGGCGGACAAGCCAAGTTCTTCGCGGCGTTCGCGGATGGCGTCCGCCAGTTTTTGTATGTCGTGGTCTTGCATGTCGGTGGTCTCCAATTTCTGTCCGTAGTATGAACCGGTCGTTCATTTTGTTCAACGGTTTAAGCGAATTCCACAACATCTATTCCGTCAAGCCAGGGAGTACTGCCTTATTCTTCGGTCTTGGTCAGATGTGGCCGTTGAATACGTAGATTCCCGCGTCTGATTCGACGAAATGGATTTCGCCGCCCAGACGCATGTCTTCGGCCATTTGTTCGGTGTCAATGCGGACATAGGACTTCATGCCCTCGGGTACGTGTTCATCGATGCGACTGCGCCAGTCCAGATCTTCGACGATCTGCTCGGCGTAGGCCGTCAGATCCGGGAATTCGCCGAGGTACGCGTCTTCGAAGTAGTGCCATTCCTCGACGTCCAGGCCCGTGTAGTCGACCCATGCGGCGAAGGCTTCACCATGCTTTTCGATGCCTTCGGCCAGAGCTGCAACGTCCTGGATTCGCTCGTACTCGCCCAAGCGTTTGGCACCGAATCCTTCGTAGTCGTGGATCGCCCATTCTTCGGGTGCGGGCTCTTTCGAGCGAGCCAGGATGGCGGCGATCTTTTCATGGATGGCATCGGCTCCGATCGTGGCGTCGATCCAGTCACCCAGTAGCCGGCCGTTGTTGTAGTCGGCCAGCGAGGCGACATAGATCGAGGGCGTGGTGTGGGTGCTTTCGTGTTCCGGCTGTGCGCCGGGTGTGTGTTCGTGATTCATGTAGTTCCTCCTTTCAAAATTGGTGTTGTGCCCGGCAGCGCCAGCGGAGGGAACCCAAAGTGGATTCGTCTCACGCTGGCACCTGCCGGGATGGTGGCTCGATTACCGTCCACGCGCCGTGCGGGGCTTGGCTGCGGTTTGTTCGTTGCCGAACAGGCTGGCGATGGCCTCGCGGCGGGCGGCTGCCTCACGTTCGATCTCTGCCATGGCCGACTCGGCCTGCGAGACCAGATCGGTGTTGGCCTTGACCTGCGCGATGTGCGCGGCCAAAGCCTGGCGGATCTCTTCGGTGAGGGTGCTGCCACGCAGCTGGGCGATGAGCACCAGCTGGGTGTGGATGTCGGGTTCGAGCCGGACGGCCAGCGTTTTCACGTTGCCCTGGTTGTGACGGTCGATGCCGTCAACCGGTGGTGTCGTCATGACAACTCCTCGGTGTTTGCGGTTGGCGAGGTTCCGGGATGGAACCTGACTCACCAATCCGCATGACACCGACGAGTGCCATAGGTCAGGCCTCGGGGGAGGCCCTGGCGGTATCGATCCGATTCAGTGCCTCACGGGCGAAGTCTGGATTCAGCTCGATGCCGACCCACTGCCGGTGTAGACGCTCGGCGGTCACGGCGGTGGTGCCCGATCCCATGAACGGATCAAGTACGATCCCGGGCTCGGTGCCGTCCTGGTGTGTACAGGTAGCGGCGAGTGCCAGCCGTGTAGCCGTTTCCCCTAACCGGCGCAGCGCTCTCGTATGCGGCTTCTTGCAGGTAATACAGCGCGCCTCCGGAACACCTGCCAGGAGGCAACGGGTGGCAAGCGGCTCTGGGAAGGTGGCGTGATGACTGCCCTTGCCCGCCGCCGTGGCGATACTCCAGACGTCGCCCGGGTTTTTGCCCAGCGGGTGCCCGACAACGCCTCGAGCCTTCATCGCAGCCAGCCCCGTGGTCGAGTCCGCATTGGGGCCGCGCCAGTGCTCCTTGGCTGGTCGCCGGGTTCGATCCGGCGGTGGCGTGCCCGGCTTGGAGCAGTGCGGGACTCGGATACTGTCCAGGTCGAAGAAGTAGCGTGATTGCTTGGCGAAAACGTAGATCACCTCGTGGGTGGCTGTCAGCCGGTCGCGGACGCTGGTCGGCATCGGATTCGGCTTGGCCCAGATGATCTTGTTGCGCAGGATCCAGCCATCTTCTTGCAGGAGTCGGGCAACACGTTCGGGAGCCAAAGCCAGGCTTTTGGGCGGTGCCCCTTGGCGCGGATGGGTGACGTAAGTGTCGCCGAGATTCAGCCAGAGCGTGCCGGTTGGCACCAGGAGGCGGTGGATCTCCTGGGTGATCTGCCGGATAGTGTGCGCCCATGCGTCCACCGATTCCTCCATCCCGAGCTGGCCGGACGCGTCGTAGTCGCGTAGCCGGAAGTACGGCGGACTGGTCAGACACATGTCGATGCTGCCGGGTGGCAAGGTGCGCAGGGTTTCCAGGGCATCGCCGATGAGTAGCTGGTTGGCCGGATTAGTCATGGTGCAACCCCTGAACCAGTGCCTCGGCGGTGTCCTGAAGTGCCAGAATTCGGTACAGACTCATGGCTGTGCGGTGGTTCCGCTCGATGGCATCTCCCAGGGCTTTGCGGCGCCGGAGCGCGGTGGTCGTGCGGTAGGCGTCCATGGCCCAGATGACCTGTGGGAAGCCGCCGAACTGGCGTTGCTCGCTGCCGGTTACCCGGTAGTCCTCATATGCCAGCGATTTCCCCAGCAGGGTTGGCAGGCTTTCATGACCCAGGTCGACTTCGATGAAGAAAGCGCTCACCTCGTCGTCCCCGACCGATGCGGCCAGTTCGATATAGAGATCTGGTCGCAGGACTCGGGGGACACCGTACCCATCTTGGTAGGTGCGGGTGGCGTGGTGTTCGGGGTCGTTCTTGACGACTTCGGCACCGTGGGTTCGTGCAGCGTCCATGACGGCGATGGCCATGTCCGCGATCGCCAGGGTGTGGTCGAGGAAGCGGGCGGATGGTTCGTCGAAGCGCCGACGAGTCCGTGCCTGGGTGCTGCCACGTTGGATGCGGTCTCCGGCGGTATCGACGTAGTAGACGAGCCCTTCGGAGCCTGCTCGGATGCCACCGATGCGACGATCCAGCACACCCAGGATGCGCAGGCCGCGTAGCCGGGCCAGAACCCGTCGACAGGTACGAGACGCTGATTCGGGTGATGCGTGGTCGGTGAAATGCAGGGATTGCAGATACCGTGCGCTGAGGAAGCGGTAGCGTTCGACTGATCCCAGGATGGCCAGGTCGCGGTCACTGAGACTGGTGCGAATATCCTCAAGTCGACGGTTGCTGATACGTGGCCCCGTATGTGAGCCGGTGCTTGGAAGAGCAACGGTATTCGTCGCCCCTGTCGTCGTCCTTTTGCCGCTGGCCTGCGGGTTCGGCTGTTCCCGGTTCGACTCGGTCGGGTAGTCGGCCGGTAGTGGTGTTGCGTCGCTCATGAGGTGCTCCTTCGGCGTCGTCCGCCCGAGCCGTTGTTTTCCTGCGAGCTGTCCAGGACTTCGAGCAGTCCCTGTTCAATGGCGTCGATGGGTTGTCCGTACTGGCGGCGGCTGCGGGCCTTGATATCTGCGACGTTGGCAGTTTTCTTTGGGGTGGTGAGTGTCCTGCCCGATGCCCAGTCGGTGACCGTTCCCTGGTGGACGAGTTGGGCATAGAGATGGCGAGCCGGCAATGCCGCGAAGTCCTCGGCGTCCAGTCCCGGGGCCATGGCAGCGGCGGCGCGAGCGTCCTTGGCTGCCAGCTGGAAGAACACGCGGGAGCGGCAGTTGGCTTCGAATGCCGAGCGCATGGTGACCGGCAGCTGATCCAGATATTGGTGAGCGACGTGGAAGGCGGCACCCAAGCTGCGGGACGTTGCGAGTGCATCCCCAAGATCCGTCGGCAACCGCAAGTAGTCCTGCACCTCATCAAGGTAGATCATGACGGTGTCGCGGTCTTTGGGGTTGATCGAGGCGCGCTCTTGGATGGCTTGCCAGAGTTCCGCCACGACCAGCGCGCCGAGTAGTTCGGCGGCTTCCGGGCCGATTCTTCCCTTTTGGAGTGGCACCAGTAGGATCTTGCGTTCGGTGAGAACCTGACGGATGTTGAAGCGTGGCTGACGTTGGGCCACCACCTGACGCAGATGCGGATCCAATAGCGGGCGCAACTTGTTCAGTAGTGGAGCCGTCACCTGGGCACTGGCTTCGGAGGAGAGACTGTTGAACCAGTGCCAGAACGGCCCGGCCGAGAACGGGTCGCTGCGGGACATCTGATGGGTGACCGAGCGCCGGAAGCCAGGATTGGTGAGCAGCACCGGCAACATGGCCAGGCTGGCATCTCCCCGCGTAGCCAAAGCCAACAGGCTTTGACGCAGGATGTCCGAAGATCGTGGCCCCAACCCATCGGCCCCATAGAGAGCCTTGAACGTACCGAAGATCTGATCGGCCACCAGCGCGGGGGATCGCCCGTGCAGGTCGAGTGGGTTGATTCCCACCGGCTCACCGTCGAGTGGATCGAGCAGCACAATGTCATCTCGCCGCGCATCAGGGACAAGCTCCAGGACGTCACGGATCAGGTCCTTGGGTTCGATCACCACCAATCCACGACCCGCCAGCATGTCATCACGGATCATGCTCAGCAGCAACGAGCTCTTGCCGACGCCGGTTGGCCCCATGAGCCAGAGGTGGCGTCGGCTGTCATCCGCCGTGATGCCGAGCCGGGTTTCGGTTGATCCTGGGGCGGTTGCCTGGGCAATGATGCGGTGGCCTTCACCGGCGGCGAAGGACGGTCGTACCTGGCGAGGATGGATCGGTGGCAGGCCTGGGTATGGGGTGTTTGTTCTCCCTACCGGCCAGCCACTCAGGAGCCCGGTTTCGGTAACCGAGAGGCGCTGGGCGGGAGTAAAGAAGGCCCACGCCGATGCTGGATCGTTGATACTTGCCGCCTTTTCACGGCGATCCTGCAGGCGCAGACCAGGAGCCAGAAGGGTGCGAAAGGCACCCACAACGCGCTGGAGCAGCTCCTTGCGACGGGCTTCGTCTACCGCGTGAACGCCGATGCGAAGCACGGCGGCAAAGCCGTATTCGGACTGCTTGACTTCGACCTGCCGCGTGACCTGGCTGCGTTGTTCGGGTTGGCTGCCTGACAGGACAAGCGAGCCCATACCCTGGTCGACGCGCTGAATCCGACCAGATACCAGGTGCGGTGCCAGTCGTGGCCCCAGCACGATTTGAGTCACCAGAACCTCGGAGCCTCGCAGGCCGGACAGGCTGGCCAGAATCGACCGGGTGCTGCCCTCGGTATCACGGGATTCCAGGCTGCGGATTGGTTGGTTGACGATCAGGCGCCGAGCCATCCCCGTCTTCCCTCGTTCGGTACCGTCGTCAGCCACGATGGTGCCGGGCACCAATTGTTCGATGTCCCGGCGGATCATCGCGGTGTGACGGCGCTGGGTGGCCACCAGGTAGCGGGTGCCGGTCTTGGTGGCGCGGGTTTCGAGGATGATCTGTGGGGCGTGCGTTTGGGCGGCCCAGTGGCGCAGCAGGTTCACGGTGTGGGTGTTGTCCAGTGGTTGTGGCCAGTAAATTTCCTGCCAGACGAGCTGGCGCAGGGTGCACTCCCGGTCAGTCATGACGGTCTCCTCGTGGGCGCAGATTCGTTTCGTGCTGCGCCTGGGCTTCGCGCTCGGCTTCGGCCTGTGCCATGGCAATGACGGCGCGGCTGAGCTTGCGCAAATCTGGCTTCTCGCGCTGGACGCCGTAGACGACGACGCGGCGATCCTGACGTGGATTGGTGGCGCGGCTGCGGCGCGGTTTCTTCTGTGTAGGCATGATGATTTCCCTCCTTTCAGTCGGTGTTGTGGTTGAGCTGACAGACGATCGTTCAACGTATTGAACGGGTCTGTGGAGTAGTATGCGTTCAATTCGTTGAACGAACAACCACTTTGGCGAAAACCACAACACCGACTGGAACAAGCCGAACTACGTGCGTAGCGGCGATGGATTAGTAGCGGCGCGAGAGCCAGATCCGGACCACGATGACCGCAATCCAGACGAGGGCGACGACGCCGGTGATGATGACCAGGACCGGCCAGATGGACTGGATGATCTGGGCGGCGCAGTAGATGGCGATCGATGCCAGCAGCACCGACATGCAACCGCCGATGAGCCGGTCGAACAGGGATTTCGGGTCGGTCGGGTTAGTTCCCACGCTGGCGCTCGACTTCCAGGAAGATGCCGCACTCCAGGCCGTGCATGATGCAGTCCAGCGCGAACTGGAGCTGGTCACCCACATAGCGCTTCGTCAGGGCGTAGTGGATCGCCTGACCGATCGCATCGGCCTGATACAGCTTCCACTCCAAGGTGTCCGGCCCGTAGCCCGACCGCTCCAGGCGACACATCAGGCGGCGGGCCAGCTCGAACTCATCCACCGGGTTGAACGCCAGCCCCATCTCCACGTGCCCCATGTCGTGCACGTAGCGATACGCGAAGTTGCCCTCGGGCGAGGCAAAGATGACCCGGTTGGAGTTCTCGTTGCTGACCGGCAGCGGTGCCTTGGTGCGCATCGAGGTCTCGTAGGCCGATTTGAGCGACTTGTAGGTGCTCGGGGCACCTTCGGTCGGCTCCCAGGCGAAGCCGACGCGGGAGGCGATGTGGGATGCCTCCAGAGTCACGTAGGTGCTCAGGTTCTTCTGGGCGGTAGCCAGCTCGGCGCTGGAGATGTTTTTATGCATGACAAATAAGCCCTTTCAGGAGGTGTTTTTTTGAGGGGGAGTAGGCCGTGGCCTACGAGAGGTGGGCGGTCAGCGGCGAGTGGTGATCAAGAGCCACCATGCGGCAATGAACTTCAGGTGCAGGCGCACGGTTGCAGCGACTGCCGCGACCGCGACTGTTACGAGCGCTGGCACGTCGAGCCAGTAGATGGCGGCGATGACGACCGCCATGATGGCCAGCCATATGATGCACGTGGTCACGACTGAGCGCTGTCATCCAATAGCCACTGCGACAGTTCGTCGGTGGCTGCGCTGACACCTGCCAGCGCCACGCGCAGCAGGTGGTCGGCCGCAACGGGGTCGAGGATGCCGAGTGTCTGTGCGTACGCCTGGATGCTGTCGTGCAGATCGGTGAACAGCCGTGCGGCGTAGGCCATGGATTCCAGAATGATGACGTCCCCGGCGTTGCCGCCGGAATCGGTGCCCATGACCTAACCGCGAAACTGGCGGACTTCCCACGCGGCGTTGTCCGCGAAGGAATCGACAATGAAGTTCAGTCGTGCGGCCGTCTGTGGGTCGCCGTCGGCCAGGAACGCGGCTTCGCGGCTCAGCATGGCAGTCATCTGCATGCCGGTCGCTGCCACGTGGCCGGCTGCCTGGACGCGGGTTGCCACGACCAAGCCTCGGGTGACTTCAGCATTCTGCCGTCGGGCCAGAATGCGACCCTCATTACGGCTGAAGCTTTCCGGAATGTTTGCAGGCATTCCCTTTCCTGCGGGCACAATGTTCGACATATTCGTAGTCCTTACTTCTCAGTGGTTCATCCCTGTGTATTCCGGGGTTAGTTAGAGACTAGAAGCGATCGGTGAGGCGATCTGAAAGTTGGAAAAAAGTTGGAAAGTGTGGATCACAACCGCATATAGGGAACGTTCAGGCATAGTTGGGTGTATGACTTTGGACCGTGACGATGCTGAATCGTTGGCACAAGAACTGTCCTTGCTGCGCAAAAATGAGGGTTTCATCCAACGTAGACTCACCAAAGCGGCAATTGTTGACGAGGTATTGCGAGGATCACTTGAGGACACCTTCGAACGGCTGAAAAGTCGCTTCTTGTCTGCGATCTACACGCTCGATGAGGACGAGTCAGCGCTACTCCTCGACATCTTCGCACTGAGTCCAGAGACAGCGGGCGTCGATGGGCTGGAGCAGCGGCGCCAGATCCATGGCACCAAGATCGGACTTCGCAAATATAGTGTTGCCTCGCGCGAGAAAGCGGCGCTTCAACACCTGCATTCCAGACTCGTTACCGGGACATACGCGCAGTCTCCACTGGTGCTGCACGTTCCGGAGATGCACGGTGGCATCATCTATGAAGCCGCCAGCACCCTGGTCATTGTGGAGAACCGCAAATGGCGGGAAACGCGCGAGTACTACCGCTTCGCCAACATGGTCGACAAGTTGGACTAAGTCACGGTCAGCCGCTCCCACGACGGCTGGGTTAGCCCACGGGCCGGAGGGGACTTCAAGGTCAACACCCGCCCAGTCGAAGGAGCTGGCTACAACGACCACTTCTGGCACCTCGACAAAGCACGCACCAAGACTGAACCCATGGAGCGTGGGCAAATTTACGATCTCAAATTCACCACGCTCCCCGAACAGCACCTCGAAGATCAATCGGCACTCAAGCTTGCCAGCCGTGCGTTCCACGACAGGACGCTCCTCGCGTCCATTCAAGTGGGATTCATAGGCGACAAACCGCGAAGCCTGTGGAAATTTGAGAGGGTCAGCCCCTTTGCTCGACCGTCGAGTGCCAACGAACACAATTCAGTTGAGCTTGACGACCGCGGAATCGCTGGCACTCGCCTCCGCGACGTCCATGGCGGATTATTTAGTGGCATCGCATGGGAATGGTGAAACGACCCCTTCGGGATCGACTTACGGATGATGATCCGACATTCGGTAGAGTGTTGATAACTGCGAGGTGAGACAATCCGTCTACTTCGTGGATGTTGTTCGGACTTGATCCGGAACATCATTCATTCTCACTGGATGCCCACTACGAAATATATTCCAATTGTGTTATATATAAGGGTAGTAGACGAGGTCTGGTTGAGTCCGCTCCCACCCGTTACAACCCGCAGACGAAGCCACTTCACGATATTTGTCGTGGGTACCGGGTAGATTGAAACCAACAGTAACCTGGGCTCATCCATGCCCTGGAGACACAAAAATGAGCACGACGAACGATCCATCAACAACACAAGGGAGCCGCGCAGTGGCGCTAAAGAAATCCGACCTCTACAGCTCTCTCTGGAAGAGCTGCGATGAGCTGCGCGGTGGAATGGATGCCAGTCAGTACAAGGACTACATCCTGACGATGTTGTTCGTGAAATACGTATCAGACAAGTCGAAAACAGATCCCGACGCCTTGATTACTGTTCCGGCTGGCGGGTCTTTCGACGATATGGTCGCGCTCAAGGGCGACAAAGAGATCGGCGACAAGGTCAATAAGATCATCGCCAAACTTGCCGAAGCCTCGGATCTTCAAAAAGTCATCGACCTGGCCGACTTCAATGATGAAGAAAAACTCGGCAAGGGCAAAGAGATGCAGGACCGGCTCTCCAAGCTGATCACCATCTTCCAGGATCTCGATTTCCGTGGATCGCGGGCCGAAGGTGACGACCTGCTGGGCGACGCCTACGAGTACCTGATGCGGCATTTTGCTACCGAATCCGGTAAATCCAAGGGGCAGTTCTATACCCCGGCCGAAGTGTCGCGTGTGATCGCAAAGCTGATCAACGTCACCCCGGACACTCCGCGATCCGCAACCGTTTATGACCCCACTTGCGGTTCAGGTTCGCTGCTGCTCAAAGTTGCTTCCGAATCGAGCAATGGCCTGACAATTTACGGTCAGGAAAAGGACAATGCCACATGGGCACTGTCCAAAATGAACATGATCCTGCACGGCAACGAGATCGCGGACATCCGCAAGGGCGACACCATTACGAGTCCGCAGTTCACCACAGGTGACTCTCTCGATACCTTTGACTTCATCGTGGCGAATCCACCTTTCCCTCCACCAAGTCCTGGGGCAATGGGCTGGAAAACGAATTCGGGCGATTCGAGTACGGTATGCCGCCGGAAAAGAACGGCGACTACGCGTTCCTGCTACACATCCTCAAATCCATGAAGAGCACCGGCAAAGCTGCCGTCATTCTTCCCCACGGCGTTCTCTTCCGCGGAGGCAAAGAAGCCGGGATTCGTACGCAGCTGCTCAAGCGTGGCTTTATCAAGGGGATTATCGGTCTACCTGCGAACCTGTTCTACGGCACCGGTATCCCTGCCTGCATCATTGTGCTCGACAAAGAAAACGCCCAAGCGCGCACTGGCGTATTCATGGTTGACGCTTCCAAGAGTTTCCTGAAAGACGGGAACAAAAACCGCCTACGATCCCAG
Source organism: Glutamicibacter sp. BW77 (assembly GCF_002332285.1). Lineage (NCBI taxonomy): Bacteria > Bacillati > Actinomycetota > Actinomycetes > Micrococcales > Micrococcaceae > Glutamicibacter > Glutamicibacter sp. BW77. Next base: position 14,432 of record NZ_NRGT01000034.1, read on the forward strand.
GACATGCACAAGATCGTCGACATCTTCGACAAGCAGCAGGAAGTTGAGCGCTATTCGCGCATGGTGCCGCTATCGGAGATTGGAAATGCCTCCAATAATTACAACCTCAACATTCCGCGCTACATCGACTCTTCGGAACCAGAAGACGTCCAGGACCTCTACGCACATTTGCATGGTGGTATCCCGAACCGCGATATAGATGCCCTGCGGGCCAGTTGGGACGCGTTCCCGTCACTGCGAAAGCAACTGTTCAAGGACACTGGGCGCGAGGGATACAGTGAGCTGACCGTCGACATCTCGGACGTACAACAGGCCATTCTGGATTCGGACGAATTCGCTGACTTCTCGGAGCAGACCCGCGTTAAGCTTGCGGCGTGGTACTCTACGCACCGTGCGGCGTTGGAAGCGATTGATGAAAACTTGAAGCCCAACGATCTAGCCGCCGAACTGGGCGATGATCTGCTCGCCCGCTTCAAGAGCACGGCGCTTCTGGACGAATACGACGTCTATGAGCAATTCATGTCTTACTGGCATGCCATCATGCACGACGACATCTTCTTAGTCATGAACGGAGGCTGGCTGAATGCAGCCAAGCCGCGCAAAACTATCGAAGATAAGGACCGGAAGATCTCGGAGATTCCGGATCTCATTGTCGGAACTGGCCGGTCGGCCACCAAGTACAAGATGGACTTGATTCCGCCCGCGCTGATCGTGAATCGGTATTTCACGGAGGATCAAGCCTACATTGACCAGCTGACTGCCATCGCAGACGACGCTGCTCGCCAGATCGCGGAATACAGCGAAGAGCACGCCGTGGAAGAAGGCCTTCTCGCAGAGGCCATGGACGATGGAAAAATCACTAAGGCTCTCGCCTCTGCACGACTCAAAGAATCCAAACGCGAACACGGCGACCCAGAGGAGATCAAAGCCCTCGAACATCTCATCAAGCTCTACAACGGTGAATCGGCGGCCAAGAAGCTCGCCAAGGACGCTAAATCCAAGCTGGACGGTTCTGTCGTCGCGCAATACGGCAAGCTCACTGAGCCGGATGTTAAGGAGCTCGTCCTCGAAGAAAAATGGCAGAGGTCGATCGCTGGCGGCATTGACGGTGAAATTACGAAGCTAACACACAATCTCGTTTCTCGTATTAAGGAACTCGGTGATCGGTACGACGAGAAGGTCGGCGATCTTGAGATTGAGTTGCAGGAGTTAACTGCGAAAGTGGCCGGGCATCTGGCAAAAATGGGTATCAAATGATAATTGACGATGCAAAGCCGGAATTTTCAACGCTGGGCTCAATCTGTAGTTTCGAGAATGGGGATCGAGGAAATAACTACCCATCACCGGGTACATTCGTCCAAATTGGGATTCCGTTCGTGAATGCTGGACACCTGCGTAGCGGCCGCATCTCAATGCGGGGAATGAACTACATTACACAGGAAAAGTTCGATCGCCTTGGCGCAGGAAAATACGCCTATGGTGACATCCTGTTCTGTCTACGCGGTTCGCTTGGTAAGTTTGGTGTAGTCGAGCAGTCGATGCCAGAAGGAGCTATTGCAAGTTCCCTCGTCATAATTAGGCCCAAGCCATCAAAGGTAACTACATCGTTCCTTTCGGCGTATCTGGCATCAGAACTGTGCACCCAACAGATTGAAAAGTGGGCTGGTGGTGCTGCGCAGCCAAATCTAGGCGCCAATAATCTTTCCGAGTTTTCACTTTGGGTACCTTCCATGATCGAACAGGGATCGATCGCAGAAGCCCTCGGCGATATTGACGATCTGGAGGTTACTCTTCAGCGTTTGATCGCCAAAAAGCAGGCGATCAAGCAGGGGTTGATGCAGAAGCTCCTCACCGGCAAGACCCAACTGCCCGGATTCAACGAGCGATGGACTGAATTACGGCTTGGGGAGCTGGCACGAATAAAGACAGGATCGCGAAACAACCAAGACAAAAGGTCTGGGGGAAAATATCCTTTCTTCGTCCGTTCCGCGACCGTTGAGCACATCGATACCTATTCCTACGATTGCGAAGCCATACTCATTCCCGGCGAGGGTGGCATAGGGTCGATCTTCCATTACATCGACGGTAAATTTGAGGTGCATCAACGCGTATACAAGATTAGCGACTTCTTTGATGGCGCCGATGGTAGATTTGTCTACTATTTTATGCGTCAGTTCTTTGGAGCTCACGCTATGGAGAACACAGTAAAAGCCACCGTTGATTCGCTCCGGTTGCCAACGTTTAAAAACTTCCTGATCCAGCTACCGCCTCTCAATGAGCAGCGTGCGATCGTGGCGATCCTTGACGATGCTGAGATGGAGATGAACGCGCTTTGCGATCGCCTTGCGAAAGTTAGCACAATCAAATTAGGCATGATGCAAGAACTGCTCACTGGTCGCACACGGCTAGTGCCGGAGGTGGCCGGCGCATGAGTGTTGGAAAGTCTGTTCGCCTGTTTTTGGCTGACGGTACGCCCGGTGGCCTACTGACGGCCGAGATCATGAACTGGACTGGTCACGTCGTGGCTGCTCCACGTTCGGATCTTGGTGCACTATTGAAACGCCCTGAAGCAAACCGTACCGGTATCTATATTCTGCTCGGCGATGATCCAGACAGCATGGGTGGCACTATTGCCTACATTGGTGAAGGTGACGACGTATCGAAGCGGCTGTACCAACATTCACGCTCCGAGGAACAAGGCGGCAAAGACTTCTGGGATCGGGCGATCTTGCTAACAAGCAAGGACGCGAACCTCACCAAAGCGCATGCCCGCTACCTTGAATCACGATTTATATCGCTTGCACAGAAAGCCAACCGCACACGCCTCATCAATGGGACGGCACCGGCACCGCTTCCCCTACCAGAATCTGATATTTCTGATATGGAGTACTTCATTGCGCAGGCCAAGATCGCATTGCCAGTCTTGGGTGTGAATCTATTCCGCAACACCACGATGGTCACTGAATCTAAAGACGCATCGTCGGGTGGCGAAGTGGTGAAAGAATCGGTGTCGCCTGTTTTTGAATTGCGATCGAAGAAGCACGGCTTCGTTGCCACGGCGCAAGAAATAGATGGCGAGTTCATCGTGCTTGAGGGTTCAACCGCCCGAAATTCTTGGAACGGTGTTGACGACGGCTACAAGAGCCTCCGAGAAAAGCTTGAGCAAGACGGCACCATCGAAATTTCGGTATCCGGCACCGTTGCCCAATTCACGAGGAACCACGTGTTTGCTTCGCCGTCTGCGGCGGCTGCAGTGGTGACTGGGCGTAGTGCGAATGGTCGGAACGAATGGAAGGTTGCTGTCTCGGGCGTGAGCTTCGGACGTTGGCAGAATCAAGAAATAGAACAAGATCTTGGGGGAGATGCATCATGAGTACAGTTGGTCAGATTGAACGTAGTACACAAAATCGCGTAGTGAAGCTGTTCCTCGAGGAACTTGGCTATGAGTACGGGGGCAATTGGGAATACCGTGAAGGTAACTCCCACATCGAAACCGATACGCTGGAGCAGAACCTCCGGGCTCGTGGCTATGACGACAACCTGATCAACAAGGCAGTCGATCAGCTCAAGAAAAACGCATCATTGGGTGGCGGGCGAAACCTGTATGAAGCCAACCGCGATGTCTACGACATGCTGCGATACGGCGTAAAGGTGAAGCCTGGTATTGGTGAAAATACCGAAACCGTCTGGCTGATCGATTGGAGTGATCCCCAAGCCAATCATTTCGTCGTGGCTGAGGAAGTCTCCATCAAGGGCGAACACACTAAACGGCCCGATGTCGTGCTGTACGTCAACGGTCTGGCTATGGGCGTGATCGAGCTTAAGCGCTCCAAGGTGGCCGTCTCGGAAGGAATCCGCCAAAACATCGGCAACCAGAAGAAGGACTTCATTCGCCCGTTCTTCACGACCGTCCAGCTGGTCATGGCGGGCAACGATGTCGAAGGTCTGCGCTATAGCGTGATCGACACTCCCGAAAAATACTGGCTGGAATGGAAAGAGCTCTCAGAAATTGAAGAGCCGCTGGACCGTGCATTGGTTCAGATGTGTTCGAAAGATCGGTTCCTGGAGATCATCCATGACTTCATGGTTTTTGACTCCGGCGTAAAAAAGACTTGCCGCCACAACCAGTTCTTTGGTGTCAAAGCCGCCCAGGAACGGATTGCCAAGCACGAGGGCGGCATCATCTGGCATACCCAGGGCTCGGGCAAGTCTCTGACCATGGTGTGGTTGGCGAAGTGGATTCGTGAGCACCAGACCGTCGGCGACAGCCAGGCGCGTGTTCTGATCATCACCGACCGCACCGAGCTTGACGACCAGATCAAGAAGGTCTTCAACGGTGTCAACGAAGACATCTACAGGACTACGTCGGGCGCTGATCTGATGGGTGCTCTCAACCGGCACGAACCGTGGCTCATCGGTTCCCTGGTTCATAAGTTCCGCAGCGGAGACGACGAAGCCACTCAGAATGACGCCGACGGTGAATTTATCGCTGAACTCAACTCCAAGATTCCGGCTGGCTTTTCTGCCAAGGGAAATTTCTTCGTCTTTGTTGATGAAGCCCACCGCACCCAGTCTGGCAAGATGCACCGAGCCATGAAGCAACTACTCCCTGGAGCCATGTTCATTGGCTTCACAGGTACACCGCTACTCAAGGCAGATAAAGCAACCAGCATCGAAACGTTTGGCAGCTTCATCCACACCTATAAGTTCAACGAAGCCGTGCTGGACGGCGTCGTCCTCGACCTGCGCTACGAAGCCCGCAACATCGACCAGGACCTGACATCACCGGCCAAGGTCGACCAATGGTTCGATGCCAAGACCAAGGGCATGACTGATCTTTCAAGGGCGGAGCTGAAGAAGCGCTGGGGCACCATGCAAAAAGTGGTCAGCTCCGAGCAGCGTTCAAAGCAGATCGTCAACGACATTCTGCTCGACATGGAAACCAAACCACGACTGATGGACATGCGCGGCAACGCCATGCTCGTCAGCGCCAGCATTTACCAGGCCTGCAAGTTCTACGAGATGTTCTGCCAAGCTGGATTCAAGGGCAAATGCGCCATCGTCACCAGCTATGCACCACAAGCCGGTGATATCTCCAAAGAAGACTCCGGCCACGGCGCCACCGAAAAATTGCGCCAGTATGAAATCTATCGGCAAATGCTTGCCGATCACTTCGATGAGCCTGCCGACCAGGCCATGACGAAGGTCGAGCAGTTCGAAAAGAACGTCAAGGAACGGTTCATCAATGAACCGGGCCAGATGCGGCTACTGATTGTCGTTGACAAGCTCCTGACGGGCTTTGACGCACCAGCAGCGACCTACTTGTACATCGACAAGTCGATGCGCGACCACGGCCTTTTCCAAGCCATCTGCCGCGTCAATCGCCTGGACGGCGATGACAAGGACTACGGCTACATCGTTGACTACCAGGATCTCTTCAACTCCCTCGAAGACGCCATCACCGACTATACGAATGGTGCGTTGGACGGGTACGAGAAGAAAGACATCGAGGGGCTACTTAAGGACCGGGTCAAGCTCGCACGCGAGGATCTTGATGAGGCGCTTGAACGTATCCGTGCATTGTGTGAAGCGGTTGAACCGCCCAAGGGAACCCTTCAATACCAGCACTACTTCTGCGCCGTCGATCACGGAAATGCCGACCAGATCAAGCGCAACGAAGCCAAGCGTGTGGAACTCTACAAGTCGGTGGCTGGCCTGACGCGAGCCTACGCGGCCATCGCGAATGACATGACCGAAGCTGGGTTCTCAGAAGCTGAGGCAGCTGCAATCGGCAAGGAAATCGCGCACTACACTTCAGTGCGCGACGAAGTGAAGCTTGGCGCAGGTGAAAACGTCGACTTCAAACAGTACGAAGCCGGCATGCGATTCCTACTCGATACCTATATACACGCCGATGGATCTGAAATCGTTGCCGACTTCGAAAACGTTGGTCTCGTCGATCTCATCGTTCGCGAAGGCGCGGGAGCCATCGAAAAACTGCCGCCAGGGATCAAAAAGGATCCCGAGGCTGTTGCCGAAACAATTGCGAACAACATCCGCAAGGTAATCATCGATGAAAACGCGATGAACCCAAAGTACTACGAGAGTATGTCGACCCTTTTGGATGCCATCATCGAGCAGCGTCGCCAGGGTGCCATCGACTATAAGACCTATCTGGAACAGCTGATCGCGCACGCTCAGAAAGTCGGCTCAAAAGAATCAGACACGGACTACCCTGCTTGGGCGACGAATGGTGCGCAGAGGGCCGTATATGACTTCGGATGGACTGACCCTGAAACGCCGATCAAGGTGGATATGGCGATCATGACGAGCAAGCCACACGACTGGGTTGGCAACAACTTCAAGCAAAAGGAAGTTGCTCGCGCGATTCGTAAGGTGCTCCCTGCCGATTTTGATCGCTTCAATGAACTCTTTGACTTGGTGAAGGCTCGCAATGAGTACCGCTAGTGCCTACATGACAGTCTCGGGCATTGATGTTGACGTGGTCTACAAACACATCAAGAATCTGCACATAGCTGTCTACCCTCCACTTGGACGTGTACGTGTCGCCGCTCCGGAGCGCCTTGACGATGACGCGATTCGCCTCGCCGTCGTGCAGCGCTTGCCGTGGATCAAGAAGCAGCGTGAACAATTGCGCAGCGCCGTACGCCAGAGCGAACGCGAAATGATCACGGGCGAGTCTCACTACGTCTGGGGGCAGCGCTACCGATTGAAGCTCGTAACCGAGCCAGGCCGAATACGAATAGATATCAGCGGCAACAAGCTGACTATGTTTGTGCCCGCAGATAGCACCGCTGAGCAACGTCGCAATGCGATGGAGGAATGGCACAGGTCTGCGCTAAAGCAGGCAATCCCGGCTTTGATCGCTAAATGGGAACCGATAGTCGGTCACACTGTCGCAAAGTGGACCGTACGACGTATGAAAACCAAGTGGGGATCGTGCAACCGTGAAAGCGCACATATCTGGTTCAACTTAGAGCTAGCAAAGAAGAATCCGAACTGCCTTGAGTACATTGTGGTGCATGAAATGACGCACCTGCTGGAGCGGAATCACAACGAACGATTTTCTGAGTTGATGGATGGGTTCGTGCCGGACTGGCGTGCGCGTCGGGATGAACTCAACACCGCTCCTTTGAAGGACGAAGCATGGCAATGAGGGACATCAAATTGAACGGGAGAAATAGCTAGATGCGTATTAGCCAGGTGCAGATAAGGAACTTTCGCTCGCTCGTTGATGCGACGATTAGCTTCGATGCGGTTACAACTTTTATTGGCCCTAACGGGGTCGGTAAGTCCAGCGTCCTGCGAGCATTGGACTGGTTCTTCAACGGTGGTAAGAATTCAGCTCTGACCGAGCACGACTGCTCGTTCGGAAATATGTCGAGCAATATCGAGGTCCGAGTTACGTTCTCTGGATTGGAACAGAACGACCGTGACGCACTTGGAAAATATGCGCCGAATGACGCTGAAACTTTTACTGCGTGGAAGATCAGACGGCCCGACGGATCAGAATTACTTTCCGCAAACGCGAAAGGCTATCCTCCATTTGCAGCGATCAGATCGGCAGGGAGCGCTACCGATAAGAGGAGACTCTACCAAGAACTAAGAGCCACAAGTCACGAGCTGGGACTCCCTGCGGCAACCTCAGGATCCGCCGTCGACCAAGCCCTCCAGGCCTGGGAATCATCAAACAATGACATGCTCGAAGACAACCCTGAAAACCTTCAGACAAATTTCTTTGGGTTTAATGGCGAAGGCGTGATGAGCGGCATCTTTGACTTTGTCCTAGTTACCGCGGATCTTCGTGCTAGTGAAGAATCAGTTGATGGTCGGGGCAGCATAATCAGTCGAATTTTGGAGCGCGGCATCGACCGGACTGCTGCAGATGAAGACATCGACAAAATTGTCAAAGAAAGTTTGAAAAAACAGAACAAGGTCTACAAGGAGAAGTTCGCGGATCAGCTTAAAGCTATCTCAACAAGTCTGAATGACGTTGTCGCGTCTTTTAGCCCCGGTCGTACTGTTCGGGTGAACCCCGCGCCAGTCGAACTTAAGCCACCCAAGACAACATTTGATGTCTCCATCCTCGACGGAGAAACGATAACATCCGTGGATCGCCAAGGGCATGGCTTTCAAAGAACACTACTAATTGCGGCCTTGCAGCTCCTGGCTAAATCAGGAGCGTCCGATTCCAATGGCGTCATCTGTCTCGCAGTAGAAGAGCCAGAGCTTTTTCAGCATCCAATTCAAGCTCAGGCTTTTGCAAGAGTCTTAAGATCGTTAGCAGAAGACCCAAAACAGAACCTACAGGTAACTTACGCGACTCATAGCCCATACTTCGTCGAATCAAACAAGTTCCACCAGATTCGCCGCCTTGTTCGCAGTGGGGACTCGGCATATGGAGTGCGCATCTTCAGCTCGACGCTGGAAAAAGTGAAGGCCAGAGTTCAGGGGTCAGTTAAGGCAGCTACCGTCGATCGCCAGTTGAGTGGAACCATATCTAGCCGACTTCCAGTGGCACTGTTTGCCAACAGAGTACTCCTCGCGGAAGGCACCACGGAGGTGGCAGTCTTTCATGGACTGGCTGATCGTCACCAGAAGGGAATCCTAGAGACTACGGGCGTTGCAGTCGTCGACGCCGGGGGTAAGAGCAATATTCCTCTTACTCACGCGATCCTTGATCTTCTCGGCATCCCGGTCTATGCCATCTTCGACGCCGACGGTGGTTTCGAAGACAGGGCTCGAAAGAATGGAAAGACGGAGGAAGTGATTGAAAACGAACGCATAGGCCACATAGCTGCAAACAAAGCAGTAATGAAATATTTTGCACTACATCCAGAAGACTTCCCTAGTACCCAGGAACTCGATGCCGTTGCGATCTTGGATGACCATTTAGAAGCACATCTCAGCATTGAATGGCCAGAGTGGGAAATAGCTTGCAAAGCCATTGAGGTCGATGCGGGTATTTCACTGAAGAAGAATCATGACGCGTATCGGAACGCAACCTTGCTGGCGGACGGGTCGCCCTCAAAGCTCTTGGCATCCGTCGTGAACCGTGCATCTGGACATGGCATTTTTGACTTGGACGATTTGGAGAGCAATCCGAACATAGAGTCATCCATTGGTTTGCCAGGCGGTGAGTTTTGAGCCGAATCGATTGGGACGAGACGAAACTGCCACGCACTACGAATGAATGGCAACAGTTTTTGAAGTCGATCGCGTCGCACGACGACTATGAAACGGAATGGCTGGAGCAAAAGTCACAAGGCAATCCGATGAAGGGCGCTGATCTAGGCAAGCTCGCCAAGTGCATACTTGGCATGGCAAATCGAGATCCGCAAATTGCAGCCAAGTACATAGCTGGCCACGGGCTGATGGTCTGGGGAATCGATAACGGTCAGATGATCGGGATCAGCCCGATGGAAGACCACCAGTTGCAAGACAAACTTAGGCCATACCTGACTGATGATGGTCCGTACTGGCGTGGCATACGGATTCCGACAGACAGCCCAGACCGCCACATCCTTATCATTGATGTCGATCCTCCCGTATTTGGACATCCGGTCTTCCTTTGTTGCAAGAATGGCGATGGAGTGGCCGATGGCGGTATCTATGTACGTGATAAGACACAGACACGCTCTGCTACCAGCCAGGAGATTCGTCGACTTCAATCGCGTTCCGTGCTTCCTGTGCCCGCCCTCGACATCGACGTATCGATTGCGAGCCCTCTTAAACGAATTGACCGAGAACTAGTCGGAGCGGACAGTTTCCTGGCGGCGATCGAGAACCGTCTCCTGGCTGCAATGCCCCCAGAGCCGTCGAAGCCATCCTCGCCAAGCACCGTTAAACACGGTCTGAGCACTAGCCTCGACTCGGCGAATTCGATTCGACGACTCGCAGCATTGTCGATCCCTACCTTTTCAGCCTATGCATCTACAATCCCAGAAGATCGGACGCGTGATGAGTATCGCGCGGCGATTGCTGTCTGGAAGCAAAAGGCCAAGAACGCGTTCCCGCTTGCAATTGATGAGTACATAGGTTCGGCACTACCCGATGCGAGATTCAAGATAACCAATAACTCAGCCAAGTTTCTGAAGAAGGTACAGGTGAAAATCCACATTGAGGGTGATATTGAGTATCAGCAAAAATCGACGAAGAAGTTCAGGCTACTGAGCTATCTGCCTAGAATGCCTCGCAAATGGGGACCTCGTGAAAATGAACTTGGACTATCCGCCAGTGTACTTAGGTCGGCGACTCTGGGCCCGACCACCCCGTACGTCCCTCGACTCGTAGGTCCAGATAGTATCGAATTCAAAAATGGTGGATCAGTCGACGTGACTATCGATGTTAGCGATCTTCGACCTGGTGAATCATACGTAACTCCGGAGGACGAGGCAGTATTAGTTCTCCCGAAAGACTATGACGATTCTGTTCATGCCACTTGGACGCTAACAGCAATGGACTATGACGGTATTGTTAGTGGCGAATTTTCTACACCGGTTAGCGGCGATTTTCCGGTATCCGAAATGCTGGCTTAGTTAAGCGTCGACGTATGTTCGAAGGAAAATCCGTGTGGTGTCATAGCTGCACCCGACACGGTTGGCGATGTCGCGGATGATGAGCCCCTGCTTTCGCAGACGGATGATCTCGCGCTCTTTTTCGGGTGTGAGGCCCCGCTGCCTGGTTTGGATACCCTGTTCAGCCAAAAGCCGGAGCAGGGTTGATTTGGCGATGCCGTGCTCTTTGGCGAGGTCGGTTGAGTGCTCGCCCGCCTGGTAACGCTGCGCGATGGCTATCAAATCCTTAGGGGCAAAGCGATCGGCGATGCGGTAGCGCTGGGAGTGGCGCTCATCCCGAGCTGCTCTTGGCCGAGTTTCCCCTGATTTCAGCCGTTGAAGCGCTTGCGCTGCGGTAGACAGCCGATCTATTTTGCGGTGCGCCTGCTTGGAATACTCTGCCAGCACCTCGACCAAGCTAAATACTCCCGGAAACAGTTCGTTTCCGGGAGTTGACACTTTAAACCTTGCCTCACGTTCTACATTAGAGGCTTGTGCGTAACTGGCACAGGTGGTGTTGTATGTCGAACATCGACGATAGACCACGCAGTGCGACGTCCCGGGATAACGATCCTGCCGCTCGCTGCCTATCGATTGGTTTTGTTCTAGGCACGTGCAGATTGCCGATCAACGTAATTCTGAGCAGTGAGATGTTCAGAAATAAACGAACGACCGGGGCAAAGTTTCGAAACATCATGTAGGCACGGTTGATGCAAGTTTGACAGCCACTCATCGTTGTTAACTCGGACTATCAGCTTGCCGTTTTACACCATCCCCCTATCGGGCTGGTGAGTTGGATCGTGCGCACCCGGCTTCTCGGATCGTGATGGCACTCCAAGACGCGATCATCCAACAGGAGACCCGGCCGATATAACAAGTAATCGTCACTTCCCAGAGCAATCCTTGTGCTTGCAAAACCATGAACATCTTCGTGACTATGGGCGAGGCCAGCTGTTGCGCAGACCCTCTGGCGACAATGACCCATCAAATCAATGAATCTAGAATAAGCACCGCTGCTGAACGCCATAAAAGCGCCTCCGTGCTTGACCGTCCCAAAATCATCGTTTGTGGCTGCCAACGAACTTTGCCCAGCATTGTCTTTGCGGTAGAAATTTCAAGTTGGCTCCGCTTGTACGATGGCTCGACGTCTAGATACGGTGTGCTCCTGAAGCGTCCGTCATGGTCAGATCGCGATAGAGGAACTATGGGTAAGAGAATTTAGATCGCAGTACTAAGTTCAACTACCGTTTACGCGATCCACGGTTCAGGCCACTGAGGGATGCTGACTACCGTATTTTGGCGCTGAAAACATTCGAATCTGTAATAGAGCTGCAGATCACTCGAGGATGAGGGCTCAAAAGATGCCTTAACTGGTTTTCTTATGTATAGTTATATCTCGTGCTAAGGCATTCCATTGAAGGAGATAGCGATATCTTCCCTGAGGGATACCAAGTCACATTGGGATATGGTGTAATTGGCAACACAACGGTTTCTGGTTCCGTCATTCTAGGTTCGAGTCCTGGTATCCCAGCGCTTCACCGGAGGGATTCGGTGAGTTGAAGAGAAATCTTCAGCGTACGGCCCCATCGTATAGCGGCCTAGTACTCCGCCCTCTCACGGCGGCAACACGGGTTCGAATCCCGTTGGGGTCACATATTCAAAACGCGGAACTACGGTTCCGCGTTTTTGCTTTAACTAAGTACCTGGATCCAGTCTTGTCTCGTAACCCGTAGGCCCGCTACCTTGACCATGGCCAAGGATCCGATCCTGCGGCCAGAATGTTGCTTAGGAGCGTACGTCCTCGCTGCCCGGTCTAGAACCCAATCCTTAACAGGACTCTAAAGGGCGTGCTCACTCATGCACTTCTTGGACAGCAACTATCCCTTTGAGTTTATTGACGGAGCTAAAAGGCCAGTAGCTTTCTGCCTGCCGGCGTCATTCTAGAAAGGCCATGACCACAGGACCTATCAACTTGGACCAGAATCGTGGAGCCAAATAACAGTGATCAGTTGTCTTTCGTTAACGAGCCGCACGAGTTGCCTAGGGTGATACTGCATGACAGACATCCAAGAAGACACCGATTCTTCATCCTTGTCACTGAGCGCACTGGTGTCCAGAATAGCTAGCTACGGTCTCGAATAAGTGTGCTGACTCTTGCCTGGAAGCACTAGTCTCATCGGCCGATACATGACGGTTTCGTTCTATACGGCTTATACCGGAGTCGAAAGCTCGTGAATCGGCTATCTAGAAGAATCGCTGAATGCTATGAACGAGTCAAATAATCAGCTGGCTAAGCCAGTGCAGACAAGCGCCTGTCACGCGGCGCGAGAACTTCGGCACTTCATTCTGCAATGCCGTTGCCATTGCTGTGTGCGAAACGGAGACTTCTGTAGGTTGATGACGGGGCGACTGCAAATTGTAGAAGTTACGGCTGAGCACTGGAAAGGTATGACCGCAGCAAGTTGTAGACCAGAGCAATTCCTGGTGCTTGGTCAGTGGATACGAATCGGAGATACCCCGCAAGCAGAATTAAGCGGTCTAAAGTGAAGCCGCCTACGCGACAACGCTGAATGTTTGCGTTTGCCTTCCCTCTATAGGAACTAGGGCTCTCTGGCTGTGAAATATTTGCTGGTCGCTTCGTGTCCCCATCTAGTAAGAGGCTGCCCCCAATGGAACTCAATTATGAGCAACCCATACTTCTAATAACGAGTCACGAGTATTGAAATTCTGAGCTCATGTCGCCGGGGGCATCCGCTCCGTTGTAATGCAGTTGCTGTCGAAGGCTCAGCGCAACTGGCTATGGACGTTGTGTACAGCTATTACCTAGATTCCTTATCGCAGAAATTCAATTCATTGATGCCGTAGAGGGGAGTGCGCAGCTGTCGAAAGCTCCTCAGAATACGTGTGTGCACGGTCACTGTGGAAAAGAGGCCACCGATTTGAAACATCCCCCAAAACTGTGTATAGTTTTTATCTGTCGCCGAAACAAGGCCGGAACAAAAACCGGTACAAAATTCGGGGATAATCCCCAGAAAATCAAGAGTTTTACACAGGTCACTGTGGATAAACGAAGA
>NZ_NRGT01000035.1:0-1687 GCF_002332285.1 Glutamicibacter sp. BW77
TTGTCCCGGCCCGCGGCCTTGCTGTTCTGGAGCACATCTCGATCGAGCACATTGCGCCGCACGCAACACCTGAGAGTTCACAAATGCCTGCTGCCCACTGATTTTTATCCGTGGGCAGCAGGCATCCTGCGTTGAGATGCAGGAGCGCAGTGGCTAGTTCGCGTGCAGGCTCTTATTGCCGTAGTGCACCGCGAAGAACAACCCAAGGCCGACGAACAGGTGAATGATGCTCAAGGTGAGCGCGGTAGCGATGTCACCGGCGGCCATGATTGGCAAGATGATCGAAACAACCGCAACGATGAGCCCCAACCACTGGGCGACCTTGCAAAATCCTGGCTTGGCGCGGCCGATAACAAAGACCACCGCACCGAGGATGAGGATTGGCAGCAACGTGAAACCGTAGACCTGAGCGAAGCCAATGCGCTCTCCGGAGTTCTCGCCGAGCACCATGGAAGCGCCTGCGGAACTGCCAATGAAGTAGGTGATGACGTTGAGGAAGCCAATACCAGCGGCGGCAATCAGGACCTGAACGAAGTTAAACGGGCTTTTGGGTTGAGTCTCAGCGTTCATGGGCCGGAGCACTCCTCTAAATAGTTGATTTTATCCAACTAAGTCTAAAACCTGGCTCACGTTCCCCGCGTCTCACTTGCCAGTGAAATCCGCAACACCGCAGTGCGCTACCGCCGCTCACCGCGAATCGACACCCCAAGCGCCAACGGGATATGCGGCAGCAAAGCCAGATGGCTCGCCCGGGAGGCCCGGCTCGACAGACCTGGCTTAGCTCGGGCCGAGCACCAAGATGATTCCGAACACGCCGATGGCGATCAGCACCAGGGTAGTCATGAGCACCGCGACGATATCCGGCCTGACCCGCTCGGATTTCACGCCCAGCGCCATGCGCCGGTAGCGAGCGCGCTGCGAGGCAAAGATTCCCAGCGCCATCGTCGCGGAAATCGCGATCATCAACACGATGCCCACGCCATAGTGCGGCAGCCAGCGCAAGAAGACGGCACTGACCACAAGGAATGACACCAGGGTGCGGCTCCACGCAAATACCGTGCGCTCTGGCTGCAGCCCCGGATCGGCGATCTGGATGGGCTCGCGCATCAGGCCCGCGAACCGACAATCATGGCCACGGCCGCGATGGAAGCGGCCACGGCGCCGAAACCCAGGAGCGGAACGATGGCCGGAATCGGCAGCGGGCGCCCGGTGCGCATGCTGCGCTCCACGCGGACCCAGCGGACCGCGGCACCTGTGGCAATCAGGATTCCCACGCCGATGATCAGCACCGCGAGCCACGTGCGCAGCGGCGAGGGGAAAGCCTCGGCGGCAAATGCCTCTAGCGCGGTGCCGCCGGCAAGGAATGCCAGCGAGGTGCGGATCCACGCCAGGAAGGTACGTTCGTTGGCCAGCGTAAACCGGGGATCCGGCTCTGCGCCATGAGGCAGGACCCAGCGCGAGAGGCGGCTTCGTTCGTGATCAGACATGCCACTCCTACAGGTACGTGTTTCTTCCACTCAGTACATCATGCACAACGCTCGCTCATCGCCCGAAGATGCTTCGCGTCGCATTGAAGTCTACCGACCAGTTCATAAGTAAAACCATTGTTAATGGTAGATAAAAACAGTTTTACGAATGTGAGCCAGGGCATAAGAATGATTGGTAGATATGGCTCTGATTTTTCAAA
>NZ_NRGT01000036.1:0-9376 GCF_002332285.1 Glutamicibacter sp. BW77
ACCCTCAATCCTGAAGAGCCGCAATAGCTCGGTACCCAAGGCGATGGCAGCCATGGTCAGCACATGCAGCGAGCCGGCCGGGTGGGAAGCGGACCCCGGTGCGATCAAGGAGCCAAAATTCTTGCCGTGGATTTGCACCGGAGTCACCTGGCGCGCGGTATTTCCCATGAGGTGCAGGGTTCGTGACCGATCCTGCCAGTGGTCAAAGAAATCCGTTGGCAATTCCACCGTGCTGGCGTAGCGCCGCAGATTGTATCCGGAATCTTCGAAGACCACCGGGCAGCCAAGAAACCTGGCACAGTCGTTCAGAACCTTTTCTGCCGGGGCGCCTAGTTGCATCAGGCCGGTGAAATGCTCGGTCACTTCACCGCCTGCTTCGATTCGCCGGGTTTGCGCGGAGAACAGCAGCTGATGTAAGGTCTCGGTGATCTCGACGAATGCCACCGGCTCGTGCAGCAGAATCAGTGGCAGGCGCTGCTCTTTGCAGGCGCGGACAAGACCCGCGGGAGCCTCGGGGCAATGGGCCCCGAGCTCCACTACCAAGGCCGCTGCTCGAAGCTCAACTAATTCGGCAACAAACGGTTCAAACTCCGCCTGTGCGCCCCAACCGATGCCGGTGGTCAAGACCAGCTCCTGGCCGCGCAGGTAGGCGGCGGGGTTGAGGTTCTCCAAGACATGCGCCCAGCCAATGTGACGCTTCAATGACGGGGCATCGGCGATTACCTGCGGACTGCCGATCAGCATGCAGGGCAGTTGCAGCAGCTGTTCGACGGTGAGAATCGCATTGCCCGGACAGTCTGTCCGATTGGCCGGCATTTTTCCGACAAGTGTCACTGTTGGTAAGCCTCTCGCTGTGTAAAACTGTCAACGACATGGATCTTTGGTGATTCAGTTCACACGATACAGAATGTTTGGCTTTGGAAGGGGAATGCGTCGATGTTTGGTCTACCAACGTTCACGACCGTTGTCATCCTTGGGGTCCCGGCCCTCTGGGTAATCTATACGGCGGTATTTATGTGGCTCAGCCGCGGATGGAAGCGTGAAGACGTGGAGGACAACCGGTGAGCCTCGAAATCATCTTTCTCATCATCTACTTCATTGCCATGGCAGGTATTGGCTTCTGGGCGATGAAAAAGGGCCAGCAGGACTCCGAGGGATTCCTGCTCGGAGGGCGCAGCATCGGCCCGGGCGTGACGGCCCTGCGGCTGCAAAGTTCCTCGATGTCCGGCTACATGTTCATGGGCGCCGGATCCCTGGGCTACACCCAGGGCTACTTTGGCATGTGGTACGCACTGGGCGATCTCGGCGGCGGCATCCTGAACCTTTCGGTCCTGGGCCGTCGCATGCGCAAGCTGTCCCAAATTCTGGGTTCCATTACCTCCATTGAATATCTGGAACACCGCTACCCGTCGAAATGGATCCGGCTGATCGCCGCCCCGGTGGCGCTGTTCTGCATGTTCTTCTATGTCCTGGCCCAGTTCATTGCCGGGGGACGCGGGCTGGAGATGGTCACCGGGGTGTCCTTCCCCGTGGCGCTGGCTATCGCCATCGGGGTGATCGTGCTGTACACCTTCCTCGGCGGCTACCTCGCGGTGGCCTACACCGACTTCGTCCAGGCCATCATCATGGTGGTGGGCATGGTCTGGATCCTCATTGCCACCCTGATCGCCATTGGCGGCTTCACCAAGGGCAACGAAGCCATTGGCGCCATCAACCCGAATATGCTGACCATGTGGGGCGCCGACCTCGGTTTCCAAGGCCAGTGGGGCGTCATCATCGGTGCGCTGCTGGTCTTCTCGATTGGCTATATGGGGTGGCCGCATGTGGTGGTCAGCCACATGGCCATGAAGAAACCGTCGGTAGCCCGCACCGCCGGTGCCTACTCGCTGATCTTCAACCTGCTATTCATTCCCGGCCCGTACCTTGTCGGCATGTTCGCGTTGATTCTGCTGCCTAACCTGGCCAATCCGGAAACCGCGATCTTCGAGGTCGCCGACGCGGTCTTGCCGACCTTTGCCGTGGGCATCGTGATGGCTGCGATCATGGCGGCCATCATGTCTACCGCCGACGCGTTGCTGCTGCAGGCCGGAACCATTGCCAGCCAGGATATCTACGCGCGCTTCATCAACAAGAAAATGAGCGACGGGCAGATGGTGTGGGTCTCGCGCATCACCGTGCTGGCTCTGGCGCTCATTGGTTTCGCCATTGCGGCCTTTGAACCGCCGGCGGTGGCGGCCATCGTCATCTTCTCCACCACGGTACTTGGCAGCGCCTTTGTCCCGGCGTATGTCTGCGCGGTTTGGTGGAAGAAGGCCAATACCGTCGGGGCTATTTCCTCGATGCTCGCCGGCACGGCAGTTTCCGTCCTCTGGCAGGTATCGGGTGCCCCGGAGGCCACCGGCATCGATCCGATGGTCACCGGAATCTTGGCCTCCACCGCGGCCATGATCATCGGCAGCTTGGCTTCCCAGGCGAACCACCCCGTTCCAGAGCGCATCGTCCGTGCCTTGGACGAGACGGCGAAGATCGGGCCGATCCCGACGAAGATGCTCATCGGCCAGGACGCGTTGCTGGCGGGGCAAGCCGAAATGGCCGGCCGCAATGAGTGAGCTGGTGCTGCGCACCTTGGTCGATGAGGACTATGCCCAGTCGATATTGCAAGCGAAAGCTCCGGGCCTGGAGGTGACCTCCGCTCGACTGCGGCACCACCCGTTTGCCGGTTTCATCTTCGACGTCTCGCACCTGGCCGGTCGCGTCGGAAGGACCCACGCGCTGGTGGACTACTACACCGGCAAGGCATTTATCAGCGGCCCGTGGCAGGCGGCCGATCCGGACCGGGCCACGCAGCTCAGCCCGGTGCAAGACCCGCAATGGAACACCATTGATTTCGACACCGCACGGCAGAAAGCCAAGTCGCTGCTGGCAACCGCCGCGCTGCGCCGCGCCCGATTGGCGTGGAAAGGCGGAGTGCGGGAACACCGCAGCGTCAACAAGGTGTGGAAGCCGAACTGGGTGCTCGACGCGAAACTCGACGGAAAGTCCTACCGCATCATGGTGGATGGGCTGAACGGAGGCTACTTCTTTATCGACTGCTGAAGTCGGGCACCGCGATGTAACTGGCAGTGCGCCTGCGCGACGTCTCTCCGCGGGAATCCAGTCGGGAACAAGCAGAGCGCAAGCCTATGGAAAACTGGGACACAATACGCACTTGCCAAGTTCGTGAAGGGTCGCGAATGCAGTGAACTGCTCGCCAGAAGTCGGACTGGGAATGCAGGAACCAACATCTGTAGGCAATTCACACGTTGCGCCGGCCCAAGGGGAAAGGCGAATCAAGACGGTCGGCTGCTACAAGCTGGCTGCTGTTGCCGATCGATATGGAGTCGCTCGGGCAGGCGGCCCGCTACAGTTCCAAGCTCGTCGGTGCTGGTGCGTTGGAGTTCTCGGACCAAGCCGATGCAGGCATACCAGCTAAGGTTCGAGTTCTTGAAGGTGGGTTGCAATTGCGCTGCGAGCTGTTCATGATCAGGCCGCGGGTAAGCGCACAGATCCCGTCGATATGCCCGGGGCAGGAAACGGTCAGCTGACGCGATGCGGTAGCCCGCGGTGTTGCCGGCCGACCGGTATCCATCGATTTTCAGAGGGTAATTGGAAGCTTGGAAGCCTTGCTCTTGGAGGCTCGTGCTTTGGAAAGGACATGGATTTGTTTCTGAATCACGTGATTCCGACTCAGGGTCCCACGCCACTTTGGCCTAACCCGCTGCCCGTTTGGCTGCCAAGATCATCGGAAGAGATGCAATTTGGCTCCCATGCCCAAAGGCACCGTGCGTTGCGCCTCCTGGAGTAGGCCATTGGTATTAACCCTGGCCTCGATAATGGACATACCTCGATGACTAATATCTTGCTAAAAATGAGAGTCAGCACACCTGGTGATGCACAGCACGCCGAAGCCGAGGAGGAAATCTTGAACGTACAGTCTCGATTCGCAAAGATTCTGTCAATGAATTTGGATGCCGCCGAAAAGAAGCAGATTCCAGAGCTAACGCAGCAATTGGCACAGAAGCTAATCGACCGAATCGACACGATTCCTCTGTTCGCGCATGCCTACTCGCTACTGGGAAATTTCACTTACGGCACCTACCGCCCCAGCGACTTGCTGACCTACGCTTTTGAGCATGAACTGGACGGTGTCTGCATCCACCTGCTTGATGGCGAAGAGCGCAGCCTGGGACAGGCCAGCGATGAGGAGCTTCGGGAGTTCGGAGCCACCGCGCACCAGCTGGGGCTCAAAGTACATCTGGAAATCAGCAGCACCCGCAAGACGGACCTCGACGAGGTGGTGCGCATTGCGGGGATCCTGAACGTCGAGCACATCCGGGTGTATTCACGCTACGAAGGACTGCTGTCCGAGGTTCTCACCATGGTCGACAGCGACTTGCAATACCTGATCGTGCTGGCCGAGAAATACGACCTTCAGTTCTACTTCGAACAGCACGAGGAATTCAAGAGCTTCGAAATCGCAGCAATCCTGGAACGTGCAAACCATCCCCGGCTGCATGCACTGTTCGACTTCGGGAACATGATCAACGCCTACGAGCGCCCTTTGGACGCGCTTAATCACTTGGCGCCGCACATCGGCCAAGTTCACCTCAAGGGCATCAAGATCATGCCGGAAAGCGGAGGCTTCGGCCACCGCGGGGTATTGCAAGGCAGCGATGACGACGACATGCCAAGCCCGCGCATGCTGTTGGACCTTTTGCTCTTGGGAGAGGATGGGGGGTGGCCCCCGGGAAGTGGACACCGAGAACAAAAACGCTAAGCAGCGAAATCCATCATAACGTGAAAATCACCCTCAAAATCAACAGGCGACTTATAGCCTAACGCCGAATGCTTCCGCAGGTTGTTATACCGAACAATCCACCGGAACACCTCGGCCCGGCAGGACTGCTCACAGTCCCACCGCCTGGCACCCTGCAACGTCTCACGCTTCAACGTGGCATTGAACGACTCCGCCATCGCATTATCAGCGCTTGACCCGATGCGGCCCATCGACTGCACCACGCCCAGCCGCCGGCAAACGCTCTGGAACAGGGATGAAGTGTATTGCACGCCATGATCGGTGTGCATCCGAGCGCCAGCCACCGAGCCCCTGGCCACCGCCGCCGACTCCAGCGCTTCCACGACCAAATCGGTACGCATATGAACAGCAATCGACCAGCCCACCAAACGCCGAGAACACACGTCCAGCACCGTCGCTAAATACAAGAATCTCCCTTCCTTCCCAAACGGAAGGTAGGTGATATCACCAACGTAGAGCGACCCGACCTCCTCGGAGGTGAAATCACGATTCACCAAATCCTTGAAGACCTGCGCGCCAGGATCCCTGACCGTCGTGGATTTAGGCCTGCGCAGGTGCACTCCAACCAAGTTATTCTCCCGCATCAACCGGGCCACACGCTTGTGATTGACCGGCCCGTCAACCAAAGGATCATCCTGCACCCGTGGGTCGCAAGCCAGCTCAACGCTCATCCGCCGATACCCCAACGTCCGGTTCCATTCCTTGTAATGACGCAGAATATGATCCAGTAACACTTGATCTTCCAAGCCGCGTGCGGCCCGGGCCGGGCGCGCTGCACGCCATTTGTAGTAACTGGAGCGGTTCAGCCCCAGCACCACGCACATCCGCTTCACCGCATGGGTGTCTCGGTAATCTTCAACGAACTGAAAGCGGATCACCAGTTCGTCTCGGCCGCGAAATACTTCGTGGCCTTGCGCAGGATATCTCGCTCCTCGGCCAGCACGCTGTTGACGGACTCCAGAGTCTTGTTCCGCTCCCGCAATGCCTGGTTCTCAGCTTGTGCCTGAAGCAAACGCTGTTCGGCACTCAGCTCGGGGTCAGGCATCTGGGCGCTGCCGGTGGACTGCTGTGTCGGGGCTCCTCGCTTGATCCGGTCCTGCCGTACCCAGGTTTTCAGCGTGCCTCGGGCAATGCCAAGGTCCTCGGCTGCTTTGGTGTATCCGAGGTCGGGGTGGGACTCGTACAGGTGCACGGCGTCAGCCTTGAACTGCGCGGTGTAGGTATTCTTCGGCATAGTTTAACTCCTGATTTCTCTGACCATTATGGGTCAGTTACAGGGTGTCCACTACCCGGGGGCTACCTCCATGAACCGCAGTTGGTCGCCTTCGCCCTAGAGCAGGAAAACCACTACCGTGCTCCGGCTTTCCGTCGCGCAGATGACCCGGAAGATCCGTTTATCGCCTATCGCGATCTGAGCACTACCGACCTTCCGGCCTCACTGACCTTGGACCAAATGTTGGTTGAAGAGCCGCAGTGGGCAGTCAACCAGCTGACCTATGTTCGAACAGTCCTTGCTCAACTGCGTGAACTTGCCATGTGCCGACTGGAATCGGCGTCCGAGGACGCGGCCCGCAACGAAACTCTTCAGGAGACCTGCTAATGAAAACGATCAACAAGGCCAAGTGGGGCAAATTCGTCCTGCTGATCATGGGCGGCGGCACCATTTACAAGCTGGCCAATCTCAAGGACGTTTTCTATGTCCCCATGCAGGAGCACCTCGGGCTAAGCAACACCGAAATCGGACTGCTGCTAAGCATCAACTCGATCGTGGCCACCGTCCTGTTTGTAGTCGGCGGATACCTGGCTGACCGTTTCCAGACCCGCACCGTGATCAGTGCAGGCCTGATCGGCGCCGGTGCCATCGGCTTCTACATGGCCTCGTTCCCGGACTTCAACATGATGATGGTTGTGTTCGCGCTGCTCGCGGTGTGCTCGGACTGCCTGTTCTGGCCGGCGCTGCTCAAGAGCGTCAGGCAGTTGGGCGACGGCGACGAGCAGGGACGCATGTTCGGTTTCCTCGAGGGCGGACGCGGTGTCATCGACACCATCGTGGCGTTCTCGGCCCTGGGAATCTTCATCGCCATGGGATCGGGCCTCGCTGGATTCCGTACCGCGATTATCGCATACTCTTCGATCAATATCGTGATCGGCTTCCTGCTTTTCTTCCTGTTGCGCGGCAATTCTGCGCCGGACATCCAGGATGCCGCGGCAACTGAGACTAAGGCGCACAAGCCGACCGTAGGGGATTCCTTGAAGCTGATTGCGCGCATGCCGCAGCTGTGGTTGGTCAGCTTCACCGTGTTCATGGTTTACATCGTCTATGTGGGGCTGACCTACTTCATTCCGTACCTGTCCACCGTGTACGGACTGCCGGTGGCTCTGGTAGGCATCTTCGGCATCATCAACCAGTACGGACTGAAGATCATCGGCGGTCCGCTGGGCGGCTACCTGGCCGACAAGAAAGTCAAGAGCTCCAGCAAGTACCTGAGCTATTCTTTTCTGGCCCTGCTTCCCGTAATGGCGCTTATTGTCTTCCTGCCACAGGACGAGAAATTCACCGTACCGGTCATGGTTGCCTGTCTGGTCTTCTCATTGATCGTGTTCTCGATGCGCGGTGTTTTCTGGGCGCCGATGGATGAGGTCGGCATCCCTGATCAGATCAGCGGCACCGCCTTTGGCGTTGCCTGTCTCATCGGATATGCGCCGGGCATGTTCGGATTCCTGATCTACGGAGCGATCCTTGACGCATACCCGGGAGCCACCGGATTCCATCTGGTCTTCGCGATCATGTGCGGGCTGGCAGTAATCGGCAGCGTGATCGCCATGCTGGTGGCCAAGACCGCTAAGAAGGCGAAAAAGGTCACCACTGGCGCCTAGCGACCTCGGCAGCGCATTTCACGGCGGGTCGGCCCATAGAATACGAAGGTATACTGGGCTGGCCCGTCGTCGGCCGTGTCCTGCGGTCCGAAGCTGCTGGGGGGGGAGAAGGATCCATGGTGAAGGGAAGCGGAGGAAAGTTGCTGGGCGACCTGCGGCTGGACCGAGCTGGAGACAGCCCGTTGCATCGACAGATCTACACGCAGATCCGCACCATGATCCTCAGCGGACAGCTTCCCGGCGGCACGAGGCTCCCCTCTACCCGAACCCTGTGCACCGAGCTCAATGTTTCCCGGATTACCTTGGTTAACGCGTTCCAGGCTCTGGCCAGCGAAGGATTCCTGCGTTCCAGAGCTGGCGATGGCACCTACGTGGGCGACGAATGGCACAACGACTTCAGCTTCTCACCGGTGTCTCGACGCCCCGAACTATCGGTGCGCGCAGGGCTGAGCACCTCAACCCGCGGCAGCGAGCTGCACAAGCAGGCGCTGACCTCCTGGAACCCGGAAGACTCCGAAACTTTCGTGGCCAGCCAAGTCGGGACCGACCTGTTCCCCGCCCGCACCTGGAAAACCCTGGTGGCTCGCCACAGCGAACGCCGCTCCATCGACATGCTCGGTTACGGCGAGCCGCTGGGTTACCTGCCCCTGCGCGAAGCGGTGGCCGAATACCTGCGCGATTCTCGGGGCATCACACCGGCGGCCGAACAGATCGTCATCACCACCGGCGCGCAGCAGGCGTTCAATGCGCTCATGCTGCTGATGACCGATCCAGGGGACCACGTCTGGATGGAGGACCCGGGACACATCGCCGCGGCCAAGGCGATGCTGGCAAACGGCTGCACCGTGCACGGCGTCCCTATTGATGAGCAGGGTGCGAACCTGGCCGCAACGGAAGACTTTCCGGCCGGTCGTCTCATGTTCCTGACTCCCGCCCGACAGCACCCCTTAGGTGTGCGCATGTCCCTGGCCCGTCGCATGGAGTGGATCTCCTGGGCCAATGAGCGCAACAGTTGGATCATTGAGGATGACAGTGATAGCGAACTGCGCTATCGCGGGGCGCACTTGCCGCCGCTGTTCGGTCTGGATCGCGGTGCGCACGTGGTGCATGTGGGATCGTTCAGCAAAGTCATGTTCCCTTCTATCAGGGTCGGCTACGCGGTGCTGCCAGAGGACCTGGTCCAGCCCTTCGGCGCCGCGATCTCCGTGACCGGTCGGAGTCCATCCACACTGATCCAGGCGGCCGCGGCCGACTTCCTGCGCGAGGGGCACCTGAACTCGCATATCCGACGCACCCGGAAAATCTACGAAACCCGGCAGGCGGCGTTGTTGGAAGAACTGCACCGGCAGGTGGATCCGTTCATCCATGCCAGCCCGGTGGACGCGGGGATGCATTTGATCGCCAAACTGCCGCCGGGAATCGACGATCAGCTTTTGGCAGCGCAGCTGGCCGACCGCGGGGTCTACACCTATGCACTGGGGGACTACGTGCTGCAGCAGCCGGCTCCGCCGGCCCTGCTCATCGGCTTCGCGGCTACCGAGGCGCGGCATATGCCCGACGCCGTGGGCTACATGGTCCGCGCACTGCATCATATTGGCCATCGCTGGTAGTGCTGCCTCGCAGAGGCAGCCGCCTGCTCACCGG
>NZ_NRGT01000036.1:9403-127538 GCF_002332285.1 Glutamicibacter sp. BW77
CCGGTGAGCAGGCGGCTGCCAGCATATTACTGCCCGTTACTTGTTCGCGGTCAGCAGCGACATCATTTCGAAGACCAGCGTGGCCGCGGCCAGCGAGGTGATGTCCGCGTGGTCATAGGCCGGAGCGACCTCCACCACATCGGCGCCGACGATGTTCAGGGTTCCCAATCCGCGCAGGGTCTGCAGGATCTCGCGTGAGTGCATGCCTCCCATCTCGGGGGTGCCGGTGCCCGGCGCATAGGCGGGATCGAGCACATCGATGTCGATTGACAGGTACACCGGGGTGTTGCCAATGCGGTCCTTGATGCGCTGCACGACCGCGGGGATGCCCATCGTGTCGATGTCCGAGCAACGGATGATCTGGAACCCGAACTCGTGGTCGCGGATGAAGTCGTCCTTGTCGTACACCGGACCGCGGATGCCCACATGCATGGAGCGCTCCTCGACCAGCAGCCCCTCTTCGAAGGCCCTCCGGAACATTGTGCCGTGGGTGATCTCCTCGCCGAAGTACGTGTCCCAGGTGTCCAGATGTGCATCGAAGTGCAGCAGGGCCACCGGCCCGTGCACCGCCGCGGTCGCGCGGATCATCGGCAGGGCAATGGTGTGGTCGCCGCCGATGGCGATCACGGTCTTGTCCTTGGCAACCAGGCGGGTGGCCTGCTCCTGGATCTGCTGCACGGCCAGCGCGTTGTCATAGGGGGTGCAGGACAAATCCCCGGCATCCACGAACTGCGCGGACTGGACCGCGGTGGTCTGCAGTTCGGGGTGGAATCCCGGGCGCAGCAGGCGCGAGGCCTCGCGGACGTTGGAGGGGCCGAAGCGGGCTCCCGGGCGGAACGAGGTTCCGCCGTCGAAGGGTACGCCGACGATTGCGACGTCGTAGTCCGGCACTGATCCAAGCTGTGGCAGGCGGGCGAAGGTGCCCAGGCCTGCGTAGCGTGGCACCTCGGTGGCGGGCACGGGGCCGACGGGGACGAAATCAACCATGATGGTTCTCCTTGGAATTCTTTGCGCAGCCTATGGAAGGGTGATCCACACGGTTTTGGTTTCGGTGACGTAGTCCAGCTGTTCCGCGCCCAGATCGCGGCCGAAGCCGGATTTCTTGTAGCCGCCGAACGGCATGGCCGCGTCGATGGAGCTCTGCGCGTTGACGTAGACGGAACCGGCCTTCAGATCCTTGGATAACTGGTGCACGCGGTTCAGGGACTGTGAGTAAATGGTGGCGGCCAGGCCGTAATCGCTGTCGTTGGCCAGGGCCAGCGCCTCCTGTTCGGTGGAGAATCGCTGGGCCACCAGAACCGGGCCGAAGATCTCCTCGCGCACCACGACCATTTGGTTGGTGCAGTCTCCGAAGATCACCGGCGCCACGTAGTTGGTGGCGCCGTCGTCGATTGGGCCGCCGCACAATAGCTTGGCGCCTTCCTCCACACCGGCTCTGATCAGGTCGGTCACCGAACGGTACTGGGCCTCGGAGACCAGTGGGCCGATGGTGGCTTCCGGATCCAGGCCCGGGCCCAGTTTCCATGATTTGGCGTTGACAACCAGCTTGTCCATGAACTCGTCGTAGATCGAGCTCTGCACGTACAAGCGCGAACCGGCGTCGCAGATCTGCCCGGCGTTGAAGAAAATGCCAAAGGCGACTTCTTCCACGGCCTTGTCCAGATCGCAGTCCTCGAAGACCAGGACCGCGGACTTGCCGCCCAGTTCCAGGGTCATACGGGTCATGTTCTCCAGGGCCGCATGGCCCACCGACATCCCGGTTTTGGTAGATCCGGTGAAGGTGATCTTGTCGATGCCCCGATGCGCGGCCAGCGCCGCGCCCACGGTGGAGCCCTTACCGGTGAGGATGTTGATGACCCCTGCCGGGATGCCGGCCTCCAGCGCCAATTCGGCGAAGCGCAGGGTGGTCAGCGAGGTGACCTCGGACGGCTTGACGACTGTGGTGCAGCCGGCCGCCAGGGCCGCGCCCAGCTTCCAGGCCAAGGTCTGCAACGGGAAATTCCACGGCACGATGACGCCGATGACGCCGACCGGTTCCTTGCGGGTATAGGCAACGTAGTTGCCTTCGAGTCCTGCTGGCTCGCCGCTGCGGCCGGAGATCTTCGAGGCCCAGCCTGCGAAGTAGCGGTAGGTATCGATGGTGCCCTGGATGTCCATCTCGGCCTCGGCGAGAGGCTTGCCCACGTCGATGGATTCCAGGATGGCCAGCTCCTGGAAATGCGCTTCGATCAGGTCCGCCAAGCGGTGCAGCATGCGTTCGCGGGCCAACGGGGTCTGCGTAGCCCACCCACCGGATTCGAAGGCGCAGCGGGCCGCCGCGACGGCTTCCTCCAGGTCCTCGACGGTGGCGCTAGCAAGGGTGGAGACCTGCTGGCCGGTGGAGGGCTCGATGACCGCCACGGTGGCGCCGTCGGAGGCCGGCCGCCAGACGTTGTTGATGAACAGCTCGTGCTGGCGACCCAGGAATTCCTGGACGCCGGCGGGTACGTTGTAGGCGGCCAGGTAGGCCTGCGGGTTCTCGAAGGTCTTCATTGCTGCCTCGGTATTGATTGGCGAAGTCATGGTCTGCTCCAAAGGATTCGTGCTCGAAGAGCTCTAGTAGTTGACGACGAGGCGGCCTTCGGCCTGCCCCCGGTCCAGGGCCTGGAAGGCATCGTTGATCTCGGCGAAGGGGAGGGTCTTGATCGTGGACCTGATCTTGCCCTCCTTGGCGAGGGCGAGAACCTGGTCGCGCTCCAGCCGGGTGCCGTCGGCGCTGCCGATGATCGTGATGCCCAGATCGATGATTTCTGCCGCGGCGAAGCTGAACGGCTTATTGGGCAGTGCCACCTGGATGAAACGAGCGGTCGGTGCGGCCAGATCGAACATGCTGCGGAAGACCTGAGGGGAGGGGGCGAAGCTCAGGCAGGCGTCGGCGCCGCCCAGGGCCTGGATAGCCGCCACCGCGTCATCGCCCGGGATGTAGGCGGCGTAGGCGCCCAGTTCCTTGGCGGTTTCGAGCTTGGCGGGATCCAGGTCGATGCCGATCACCTTGGCGCCGTACAGGGCCGCGCACTGAATGGCGTACTGGCCCAGGCCGCCCAGACCGAAGACCACCGCGACGGACCCCGGCTCCAGCTGGGCCTTGCGGACCGCGCTGTAGGCGGTGACGCCTGCGCAGAGCAGCGGTGCGGCATCCGCGGAGGAGAGTTCTTCCGGGATCAGCGAGACCCAGGCGGCCGGGGCGATGACATACTCGGAAAAGCAGCCATCTACATGGACTCCGGTGGCCTTCGAATCGCGGCAGTAGGTTTCCAGGCCGCGGCGGCATTCGCGGCAGCTGCCGCAGGCCTCGTAGACGAACCCGACGCCCACCCGGGCACCGAGGGCAAGGTCTGCGCCTTCGCCCCGGACGGCCACGGTGCCCACGCCTTCGTGGCCCAGGATCGCCGGCTTCTCGCGAGGTAGTTCGTCTTCGCCCTTCCAGAAATGCACGTCGGTGTGGCAGACGCCGCAGCTTTCCATCTTGATCAGCACTTCGCCCTTGCCCGGGGTCGGGATCCGGGTCTGGCGAAGGTCGAGCGGGGCGTTGTCTTCGGTGTAGAAGGCGGCAAGCATGGTATTGGTCATTGCGGTTCAGCTCCTATTTAGTGGTAGTTGAAGTGGTCGAATCGGAGGTGTACGCACCCAGTCCGCGGGGCAGGATGAAGAGTCTTGAAGCGATCCAGTACACGCTGCCGGCCGCGGCGGCGGCCAGCAGCGAAGCGGTGGTGTAGCGGAACCATTCGCTGTGCTCGAAGGAATACGGGTTGAAGGTCACCGTGAAGACGGCGGCTCCGATGGCGAAGGCCGACATCGCTGCGATGTTGAACCCGCCGGTGAAGTAGTAGCGCGAGGCCTTGCCTTCGATGAACAGGTCCTTCAGCGCCACGTGCGTGCGGCGCAGAATGAAGTAGTCCACGATCATGATGCCGGTCAGGGCGCTATACAGCGCCGCGGTCCAGACTAGGAAGACCATGAATCCGTCGTAGAGTCCGGGAAGGACGAACAGGACGACGGCAGGGACCAGACAGAATCCTGCCACCAGCTGTTCCCAGCTGAATCTCCTGAGCAGCGTGTCGAACATCTGCCGTAATCCGACCACTGCGGTGTACAGGATATTGGCCATGCTCGTCACGTTGGCAAAAGCGACGAAGAGCAGGACGATCACGCTGAGCCACAAACCGCCGGACTCGGTCATCCACTGCGTGGGGTCCGCGCTGCCGAACTTGATGGCGCCGACCAGGCCCACCGCTTCGCCAAGCGAGGCCGCTGCGCCGATTCCGATCAGGTTTGGCCAGAACGCCACGCGCTCGTTTTTGGTGATGCGGGACAGGTTGCCCAGATACGGCCACCATGAGAAGCCTGCGGCGATGTTGATTTCCACGGCGATCATGAAGTTCACGGCGTTCGAATCGAACGGCTGACTCAGTGCCGGAAGGGACAGGAGCTCGGCGAGGCTGGAATCCTTCAGGAAGATGTAGATCATCACGCCCATCACCAGGAACAGGGCCGGGGCGACTATGGTGTTGAAGACCTTGATGGAGGTGGGGCCCTTGGCCACGACGAATGCGGTGATGGCAATGGCAACCAGGGTGATCGCGTAGATATGCCAGCCGGTTGGCTCCGGTTCGCGTTGCAGCACCACGGAGACGGCCGAGTCGATGGAACGGCCGAACATGATGCCCAGCACGACCAGCCAGCCGACGGTGAGCAGGATCATGGCAACGATGTAGATCAGCCGGCTGCCGTGGTGTCCGAAGACGCTGCGCATGAACGTGTATTGCTCGGTGCCGTACTTGCCTGCGCTGACCGAGACCGCCAGTCCGACGAGCAGCACTCCTAGAACGTTGCCAAGAACGATTGCCGACAAGCCTTGCTTAACATCGACCACCAGCGCCAGTGACCCACCGATCAGGAAACCCCAGGTGGCAATGGCAAGTGCAGCGTTGGCCCAGGTGTATTCCCAGAAGCCCCAGAGGCGCTTGCTCGGCGGGAGCGGTGCCCTGCCGCGTTCTGCTTCGATGGCGTAATCCATGTGAATTCGCTTTCAGGAGGGTCCGGAATTCTCAGAATTTCCGGGCGAGAGGCTATTGGAGTGCGAGGGTCAAGACGTAGGCAATGGCGAGAAGGAGTCCGACGACGAGGTATTCGCCGCGGGAGAGCTGCCCCTTTTGATGCGTTGCTTCATGCGCTGCGAAGTCTTCGCACACGTGACTTCGTTCGGTGAGGAAGGCCTGCTCGTCGGGGGTGGCGTCGTGTGAGCTTGCAGTGTTCATGGCGACCACTTCTGTGTAGATTTTCGAGTTGCTGCTTGAAGGCCCGGTGTGGTGAATCGAGCCGGACGGCGGCTCATCCGTTGAGGGTTTCCTCTGGTGGCCGCGCACTTTGATATTCCATAAATCCGGGTATGACGTGATGTATTCGGTCGTTTCGGACTTGTATCCATCTTCCGGCCAGGATGTGATCCGGGCAACAGGTGAACTGTAATCACTTGGCGGAGCGCGGTGTTACACTCTGTAAATGCCCTTGACGATCCGCCAATTTCTTCAGAACCCGGCGTTCAACAGATCGCGTCCCCACATCCTCGGTGACGGGACACGATTGGACGATGACGTGCGCGGAATCCACATCGCCGAATCCGCGGATCTGGCAGGACTCATCGAGGGCGGGGAGCTGATCCTGTGCTCGGGATTGGGGTTGAGTCAATCCGTTGAACAGGCAGCCGCGTTCCTCGACGAGCTCCATCGCTCCGGGGCCAGCGGAGTGGTCTTCTCCTTCTTGGCCGACGAGGCCCCGGTCAAGGCGGCACTTCGCACGGCGGCTACTTCCATGAGCTTCCCCGTGGTCTTGCTCGATGACCGCGCGCGTTTCATCGAAATCATCGAAGCCTATAATGAGATTTCGCGATCCGCGATGGTGGTTTCCGGCCCCGACGCGGTGGCGGATTTTCTGAGTTCTCCGGTCGCCGAACAGCTTTCGGCTCTTGATCTGCTCCGCACCGCGGCGGACCTGCTTGATAGGCCGCTGATCCTGGAAGACGAGCTGTCGGTAGTCCTGTTCCAGCGCGGTTTAGGCATGGAGCAGATGTCCCTTTATGCGCAGTCTCGCCAGCGAGCATGGGGGTTGGAGCAAGGCCGTTTTGAGCTGGCTGGCGAGCAGTGGGTGCACAATCCAGTATTCGTCGATGGCCGGAGGGTCGGACGCATCGTCTGCCCGTTGTGGCGCGAGTCGGCAGGATTCGCGGTCATCCTGGATCGGCTTTCCCGAATTCTCGGGCAAAAGCTGAGCGGAGACCTTGACCGGCTGCACCTGCTGCGCCAGGAATTCTTGGCTGATGCCATTGCGGATCTGCGGACCAATCAAACCGTAACGGAACAAGGCGCATGGCTGCGCCTGCGCCTTTTCGGGGTCACAGATGTGCTGGAGCTGATTCCCGCGGTGTTGTGCATTGCTTCGGGCGCAGACGAAGAAAATGATCTCAGTTCGCTGATTCGCAGATTGCGGATCGCCTTCGAGGATTTCCCGGTCCCGGTGATTGTGCGCAATGGACTAGGCGACGAATCGGAAGCCGTTGGAATGATGTTCTGCTTGGCTTCTCATGAACACCCCGAGGTGCTGCTGCAAAGAGCTTACCGGCTCGTTGAATCAGAAATTGGCCATCGGCAATGGAGTATGGGAATTGCCGGAAGCTTCGAATCATTGAAGCGGGCCGCGACGGACGGACTGCTCGAAGCCTATCGAGTGGCGCGCGGGGCATTGAGCATGGTGGTGCGCAAGCCCAAGTACTACCTGGCGCACGATCTGGGGTTCCGCTGGATACTTCAGACGCTCGTGAGCACCCCCGAGGGCGCAGCTTTCGTTCGGGATCAGCTTGGTCCTTTGAAAGAGGAGCCGGAGCTGCTGGCGATTCTGGAGGCATATCTGGGCGCCACGGGAAATATCGCGGAACTGTCGAGGTCGGTGCACCTTAGCCGCCCCAGCGTCTACGCGCGGCTTCGGCGGTTGCACGAGGAGTTCGGCATCGACGTGGAGAATGCGGACACGCGCACTTCCTTGCATATGGCTTTGGCGTTGTATCGGCTGGAGGGCCTGTAATCCATGCGCGCATTGTATTCTCAGTCCCTCGAAGCCCCGGCGTTCCTGCCGCATTTGCCGAAAGGGAATCGAGCCTGACCAGGCTGGCACCGGGACCCGGGGCCTGCCTGCATGACCTGTTGTTTCGCGCTCGCACGGAGAACAGGCGGGCGAGATCGATGCGGTCTCGCAGTTCTCCCGGACCGTCGGTTTCCCGACTAGCCCGCGCCCCCGGCCAATGCGCGGCGGAAGATCTTCGCGACTACTTCCCGGTCGGGTATCTGATCGGACAGGACCAACTGCAGCTGCAGGCCGCACAATGCCACGCCCAGCATCTTGCCGGTGATCTCATCGGAGCGGTGGCACAGGACCCGGGTCAATCCGAGGTCCCAATCCGCGGCGGCCTTGCGCAGTGCCAGCCTGGTGTAGGCCAGGGCATAGAGGTGCGACTCGAAGACGGCGGCGGTGCTGTTCTCGCCCAAAAGGTCCATGACATATCCGGTGAGCGCTTCTGCCATATCCGCGTCGTCCGGCAATCGGCCTGCCCACTGCTGGAGCTCTTCCACGCCACGCTGCGCGGCCCGACCGCCACGGCCAGCCGGGAAGGATCGTTCTACGGACGGTACCGGCTCTGCGCGATCGATGGGACGATCCTGACCTTGGCGGACATCGAGCAGAACCGGTACAAATACTCGAAGCATGCCGGTCACCACGGCGGGACCGGGTACCCGCAAGCCCGCCTGCTGGCGTTGATCGCCTGCGGCACGCGCAGCATCATGGATGTCGTGTTCGGGCCGACGACCATCGGGGAAACCACCTACACCCCGCAGCTGCTGCGCTCCATGGATGAAGGGATGCTGATCATGGCCGACCGGAACTTCGCCTCCGCCGGGCTGCTGCACCAGCTCCGGAAGACCGGCGCGCAGTTCCTGGTGCGGGTCAAGCTCGGACGGCAGCTGCCGGTGCGCCAGATACTGCCGGACGGATTCTATCTTTCAGTGCTGGCCGGACAACCGGTGCGGGGGCTCACCGCGAACATCACCGTGCATGCCGAGACAACCAGACGCACCGAAACCTACCGATTGGTGACCAGCATGTGCACCTGGACTCGACCCGCGTCGGCTTGCCCTTCCGCGAGCACACCAGCCGTCCCGGGGTCTGGGGCATGATGGGCAACGACCGGGAGAACTGGCGCGACGTGGAAATTGGATTGCCCGAGCGCGTGGCCGGAACCCTGGAACGGATGATCGCCCGCGGCACCACCAGTTGGCGTACCTTTGCCCAGGTGGACGTGGGCTGCATGCTCGTGAAATATGAAGCCGTGGTAGCCATCAAGGAGAAATTCGCCAACGAGGCCGACGTGCAGATCATGGTCTTCCCTGTGCCCGGCATCCTTCGGGAGCCGGGCACAGGGAAATACTTGGAAGACGCGCTCAAGGCAGGTGCCGACTTCATGGTCGGCATCGATCCCTGCGAGCTGGACCGCGACCCGGTCCGCCATTTGGATGTGGTGTTCGGCTTGGCCGCCTCGTGCAGGTGGACATCGGCATCCACCTGCACGAGGCGGGCACGCAGGGAGTCTTTTCCGCGGAACTGATTGCCGAGCGCACCCGGGCGCTGGGCATGGAAGGCAGGGTCAACCTGTCCCACGCCTATGGACTGGGCGCAGTCGGCGAAGCCAGCAGTCGGAAGCTGAGCGACACCTTCGCCGAGCTGGACTTCTCGCTGACCTCGGTCGCACCGAGCACCTCCACCCTCCTGCCGCTGCTGGGCCTGGCCGAACCCGTGGTGCGCTTCGGGCTGGGAAAGGACGGGCAATGGGACTATTGGAGCCCTTATGTCAATTGCGAGATGCTGGACCGGACCTGGCAGCTGGCCTTCGTGTACGGCATGCCCAAAGACGAGCAGATCGAACATGCGCTCGCCGTGGCCGCCATGGGCGGCGCGTCGATCATGAAGCGCGAGATGCCGCGGCTGGCGTCCGTGGCCGACCGACCGGGCATAGCCGTGGGAGACCGTGCGGACCTAGTGCTGATGGATGGCCAGACGGTTGCCTCGGCCGTCATGGAGCGCGGCGCCGACCGCACCGTCATCCGTGACGGGCGAGTGGTGCCACGGGTTGAGGGTACTGTCGGTCAGCGAGCCATTCTGAGTTGGTGGATTCAAGGGATCGTGTGCAGCACGCCAAGTCCCAGACAGGCACAACGGACAGGCCCGCGACATTCGGAGCTGCACGGAACGCTTCACCCCGGCAATACCGCCGGTACCCCCGGTAGGCTATGCCCGAAATTTTGAAGACCGGCACCGCCTTGGCACCGGGATGACCGCCGCGCGAGCACGGTATCGATCCTTCAACGTGCCAGGGTTGGCTTGCGGGGTCCGCCCTCGTCTGCGGAAATGACTGCACCCCGGAGCAAGAGGGCCGTATTCTAGAGTTTTACAGGATGTCGAAATACGGTGCCCGGTCTGTAATACTGGTGGTGTGCAAAAATCCTCCCGTTCAACACGTGCTCTCAGAGGCACCGCCGCCGCGTTCTTCGCGACGTCCGTTTCTCTGGTTTCCCACGTACTTGCGGGCGGAGCCATACCGGACATCCTGAACATCGCGCTACCGCTGTCCCTGTCGCTCATGGTCTGCATCTTGCTCAGCGGCAAACGGTTCACGTTCTGGCGGTTGTCCATCATGGTGGGGTTCAGCCAGATGCTCTTCCACCTCCTGTTCTCCATGGGAGCAGGTCATTCCGCTCTTTCAACCGCGGGGCAAGGCATCCACGCACATCATGGAATATCCCTGGCGGTCGATGTGACCGGCTCGGCCAGTACCACCATGGCAAGCCACGGCGATGGCAGCATGCTGCTGGCGCACTTCCTTGCGGGGTTCGCTACCGTTCTGGTGCTTCACCGCAGCGAGCAGGTACTCATCGCGGCTTCGGAGATCATCGGCCTGTTCACCTGGAAACTCTTCTGGCGCCTGGTCAACTTCGCTTATCAGCCAGTGCGCCCGCAGACAGCGCCTGTGGAACCGCGCGAAATCCCTGCCTGCACGGTGGCCGTGTATGCCACGTCTGTCGTTCGCAGGGGCCCGCCCGTACTGGCAACGGTGTAAGACAACCTTGCAGTCCTTCTGGGCTGCGACTTTTCCGCTCCTGTTTGCAAAGGACCCGGAATCGGGCTCTGCCATGTCCCATCCCAGGACAAGCTACTGCGCTCGTGCACAATGATTTTTCCTGAAAGCATGCTGGCGAACGAATCTCACTGAGTTCGTTCTATCAGCGTTGCCTTTCCAGTCTCCAGTGCGTCCTCCGTCCTGAACCCCGGAGGCCAACCAGTCCTGCCTCGCACCGCACCTTCGCAAGCCCTATTCGACCAGGGCTTTTTTCTCCCCTGCTGTGCCCAGCACAATGTTCCCTGACCGCCGATAGCAACATCGGTGTTTTCAGGCTCCACAGCAGCACTGATTCGGAGCACCCTATTTGTGCTTCCCTCATTTTCCTAGGATGAACCGTGAAAACTTCTTTTGCCCTGCGCACCACTGCCCTATCCGCTGCCGCGTTGATCGCCTTGGCGGGTTGCGCCGCCACCCCTGCTGCTAACAGCAACCCGGCTCCAGCTGGCGCTTCTGTCACCATGAAAGATCCATGGGTGAAGGCTATCGACGAGGGGATGTCGGCGGGATTCGGCACAATTGAAAACACCGGAGACCAGGACATCACCGTCACCTCGGTCACGAGCCCGGCCTCCAGCGATCTGGAACTGCACGAAACGGTAGCCAACGAATCCGGGGCCATGGTGATGCGCGAAAAAACTGGCGGATTCACCATCCCCGCCCACGGCGAACTGCATCTTGAACCAGGGGGAAGCCACATCATGCTCATGGACCTCGCCGAACCGCTCAAGCCCGGCAGCGTCGTGAACATGAGCCTGGAATTCTCCGATGACACCAGCTTCGAGATCACCGCCCCGGTGAAGGACTTCGCCGGCGCGAATGAAAATTATGAGGGCTCCGAGCACGAGGGCATGGGTCATGACGAGTTGGACAAGGGCGACTCCGCATCCGAAAGCGCCCACGATCACTAATGCCACACGAAGACACACCCGCCAAATCAGGCCCTAGCAGGCGAGGAATTCTGTTCGGCGGCGCCGCAGCCGGACTGGGAGCGATCGCCGCTCTGGGGATCGACTCCCTGGCCGGCGCTGCTGCGCCAGCCGGCGCTTCGGAGCCGTTGCACGGCCAAACCGTGATTCCGTTCTACGGCGAACACCAGGCAGGAATCGCCACCGAGCCCCAAGCCCACGCCAACTACATCGCGTTGGATTTGCGCGATGACCTTGACCACGAGTCCCTGCAACGCCTGCTCCGGTTGCTCAGCGATGACGCGGCAAGGCTCACCCAAGGCCAAGCGGCCTTGGCAGACACCGAACCGGAACTGGGCACGGTTCCAGCACGGCTCACCGTGACCTTCGGATTCGGTCCGAAACTCATGGAACTCGCGGGGTCCTCGGCCAGCGAAGGCCAACCGTTGCCGGGGTTCAAGATCGACCGGCTCGAAGAACGCTGGAACGATGGGGATCTGCTGCTGCATATCGCTTCGGACGATCCATTGTCCGTTGCGCATGCCCAACGGATGATGCTCAAGGATGCCCGCCGGTTTGCCTCGGTGAAATGGGTGCAGTCCGGGTTCCGCCGATCACGGGGATCCGAGGCCAGCGGCACCACGATGCGGAATCTGTTCGGACAAGTCGACGGGACCGTGAATCCCATCCCCGGTTCGGAGGATTTCAACTCTGTGGTGTGGAACGCGGATGGGAGCACCACCATGGTCCTTCGGCGCATCCGAATGGATGTTGATACCTGGGATGAGCTTGACCGCTCCGGCCGGGAATTCAGTGTTGGGCGGACCCTGGGCAACGGAGCTCCGACCACGGGAACCCAAGAACACGATGAGCCTGACTTCGAAGCGACCAACGCCTTGGGGTTCACGGTCATCGCCGCGCAGGCGCACATCCGCAGAGCCCGGTCCGATAACACGAACGAGCGGATCTTCCGGCGTGGATACAACTACGACGAGCCGCCCAACGGGAATGACATCTCCAATTCGGGGCTGATCTTCGTGTCCTACCAAAAGAGCGTGGCCAAGCAATACACCCCGATGCAGCAACGCCTATCGGACCTTGACGCGCTGAACCAGTGGACGACTCCCATCGGCTCGGCCGTCTTCCTGATCCCCCCGGGCTGCGCCGAAGGAGGATTCATCGGTGAAACCCTTTTCGCAGCCTAGCCACCTGTACTCTTCCTACTTTTCCCTCAAGGACCGTTCATGACTTTTCTGGAAACCACGACCCCGGAATCCCAGCCACCGCCCGTGCCTTCGGGGCCCACCCGAAAGGGATGGCTCGGCCAGCTGCTGCTACGGCTGCACTTCTATGCGGGAATCTTCATCGGCCCGTTTATCCTTGTGGCCGCGGTGAGCGGCGCCTTGTATGCAATTACTCCGCAAATCGAACAGGCTGTCTATGCCGATCAGCTGCGCGCGCCGATAGCTGATTCCTATTTGCCGCTGGCCGATCAAGTTGAGGCGGCCAACACCTACCTGGGCAGTGATGATGCGCTGGTTGCGGTTCGC
This sequence comes from Glutamicibacter sp. BW77, assembly GCF_002332285.1. Taxonomy (NCBI): domain Bacteria; kingdom Bacillati; phylum Actinomycetota; class Actinomycetes; order Micrococcales; family Micrococcaceae; genus Glutamicibacter; species Glutamicibacter sp. BW77. Next base: position 22,123 of record NZ_NRGT01000036.1, read on the forward strand.
CCGGCACCGCACCCCGGTGATACCACCAGGGTGATGTATGCGGACGAGAACCTGGGAGCCAGCGAAACCAGGGCCATTTTCATCGACCCGGCCACCGCTGAAATCCGCGGAGACTTGACCGCCTACGGGACCAGCGGTGCGCTGCCCCTGCGGACCTGGATTGACCAGTTGCACCGCAACCTGCAGCTCGGTGAGCCGGGGCGCATGTATAGCGAACTGGCAGCCTCCTGGCTGGGAGTTATCGCCCTGGCAGGATTTGGCCTGTGGATTCTGCGCATCAGGAAAACCAAGCGAAAAAAAGACCTCATCCGCCCCGCTGTCAAGGCAAAAGGCTACCGGCGCCTGGCCAGCTGGCATGGATCGCTAGGGATCTGGGTCTTGCTCGGCGCATTCTTCCTCTCCGCCACCGGCATCACCTGGTCGACCTACGGTGGCGCGAATGTCAGTGAGCTGCGCGCCGCGCTGAACTGGGGAACCCCCTCGGTGGGCACGGAGCTGTCTGCCGCGGAGGGCAGTGCAGGTGATGAGCACGCCCATCACCACGGGGCCGCGCCCGCGCCAACCGGCGACTCGGTGAACCCGGCGGCATTCGATACCATGCTCTCGATCGCCAAGGAAGTCAACGTCAATACGGGACTGGTTGAGATCAAGCCGCCAGCCGCGAAAGGAAAGGCGTGGGTGGTCCAAGAGATCCAGCGGTCCTACCCGACCGAAGTCGACGCGGTCTCTATCAATGGGCAAACACTGGACGTCGTGGACCGTGTTGATTTCAGGGAGTTCAGCCTCGCCGCGAAACTCTCGCGATGGGGAATCGATATCCACATGGGCTCCATGTTCGGACTTCCCAACCAGATTCTGTTGTTCCTGGTCGCCTCGGCCATCGCCTCCATGGTGGTGCTGGGCTATGCGATGTGGTGGAAGCGCCGCCCCACGAAGAATCCCGCACTACGCATGGGCAAAGCCCCTGCACGTGGCGGCTTAACCCGCGCCCCATGGTGGGGCATCCCGTTGGTCTTGCTGGCTGCAGCTGCCGTCGGCGTCTTCCTGCCTCTTATGGGGATCAGCCTGGCCCTGTTCCTGCTCGCGGACCTGGTCGTTGGCTGGATTCATCGAGCCAAGAGCAAACGGCCGGCCACCAAGTAGCCAGCTGGCCTCAGTGGTGTTTGAACAGTGCCCTGCGTGCGATGCGCGGAGGGCACTTTTCTTCCCTGAAAGATCGATCTCGGTGCCTCGTAAAAGGCGCGCTCAGAGATGCAATTTGTGAAGCCGTATCAAGAAGCAGGATTCGTGCCAGCGGCCAATCCGGAAGGGTCGTTGAAGGGCCGGCCGTAATTCGGCAGGGCAAGCTCCTCATGGGCTTCGATTGGAGTGGCGTCATTGATCTTGTCACCGGGCCAGGCCTGCCAGGACCAGTGGAGATGTCCTGAGGAAGAGATAACAGCTCGCAGTGCGCGACCAGGGGCAGGGCGAGCAGCTCGTCAATGATCAGGTGCTGCAGCTCGCCGCTGTTGGCCACCGCGACATGGACCAGGTAGTCCTGGCTGCCGCTGACGTTGTACAGCGCGAGAGTTTCGGGCAAGGCCGGTGCCGTCTGCGCGAAGTCGTTGGCGGTGTCGCGGGCATGAGGACGGATCTGGATGCCCAAGAATGCCTGCTCGCCCTCGCCTTGCAGACTCGGCAGCGCATGGGCGCAAGCGGCCTCGACGGAGCCATTGCGGCGCATCCACCTGATCCGCTCCAAGCAGGTGTTGGGGCTACTTCGACCTTGGCGGCGATTTCCTTGTTCGGCATGGACTCATCCACCTGCAGTAATTCCGGTACCGCCCATTCAACCGAATCCAATTCAGGAGATTGGACCGAATTGCCCTTTGACCCAACCATGGACAAATCCTGACGAATCTGGCGCCTGGTCTGAGTCTGGAAACATGCTGGCGGACCGGAGGGCTGGCAGGGGAATCGAATCATGGGCGGCTTTCGCCCTGGCGCTTTTGGCGGCATTGGCGGTGCCCGGCGCGGAGCTGGAAGCCTCAGCGCTGTTTCGGGTCGAAAAAAAGCGCACCTAGAATTCCGGCCGACACGCCCAAGAGGTTCGCCAACGCCCGTTCAAGCATCACGCTGGCATCCACACTCGGGTCAGCCAACTCCAGCATGAGCATGATCTGCGGGGTGAAGAAGCTGAGTGCCAGTCCGTAATTCCGGGTCATGTAGCCTTCGGTGGGGAACATCAAGAAGATGACGGCCAGCCCGAGCCAAACCTCGGGAAGCTGAAGAGAATAGATGCCCAGCAGCACGAGCAGGCCGGCGACGGTGCCGGCGACGCGATGCGCCCCTCGGCTCAGTCTGCCGCGCGCGTTGCCTGCCGCCAGCGGCACGACGGCACTGGCCATGACCCACGCCAGATGATCCACGCCCAGCAGCATCGCGATGGATCCTGCCAGCAGGACGACGCAGCCATAGCAGCCCGCTCGGCGCAAGATCTCTTGCCAGGGCAGTCCGCGTCCGGTGTTCCGCCTTTCGGATCCCACGAACCGGGCCGTCTGGCCAAGCACGATGCTGAACATCGCGGTCAAAACGAACGCCGCGAGACCCGATGTTGCAAGCTGTTCTCCGACGGGCAGGCTTCCCAAGGCGCCGAACGCGAACAGGGGGAAGAAGGACCCTCCGGGTTTCAGGCCGAACCGATCCGAACACAGCGAGCTGCATAATGCCACCATGATTCCGGCGGCCAGGAAGGGCCACGGGGCCAGATGCCACGGGGCGATGAAAATTGCCGATATGCCCGCGGCAAGCATCATCGCCGCCGCGAGTGCCTGGTCCTTGAGTCGTTGCAGGCGATTCGGATTTCTTCCGTACATTCCAACGACCGAGCCGAAGACCGCATAGACCATCAGCTCGCCGTGGCCCAGGATCAGCAGGACGATTCCGGGAATGGCGAGGCCGAACCCCACCCGCAAGGCCGGCCGCAGCTCGGGTCGATGCGCCGCGCGCAGCAGCTGCCAGTTTGGTGTGCCCCACGCGGACGTCGTGCGAAGCCTGACGTCCATGCCCGTTGAACCTACTTTCCCTAGTCCGTTGAGCTTCGCGACGGCGCAAAATCACCCGGTGGTTCAAGTGTCCGTGAGCAGGCTTGATCATGTCCAAGAATTACTTCCAATGGATCAATAGATCGACCTTATTATGCTAGGTCAGTAGCGTAATCGGCGTTCGGGAAGATCTTGGTCACAGTTTGTAAGAAAGCTCGTGGCACCGGCGGCAGCGATTGCGCGCAGTGCATCACGAGCACCATCTGGGCTGTGACGTGCGGAGCGACCAAGGCCGTCTGCTCAAGTCCGGGCAGCAGCCCGAAGGGATCCAGCCATTGCTTGGGGACGATACTGGCCCATTGGCCGGTAGCCACGTAGGCAATGAGCGAAGCCACGGAATCGCACTCTATGCGTGGCTCGGCGCGCATTCCGCTAGCGGCAAGCGCGGCATCGAGTACTTGCCGGCCCCGCAAGCTGCCGTCCAAAAGGCATAGCGGAAGTTCCAGCGCTGCGCTCCAGCCTGCAAGGGTGCGATCTTCGGGCAACATCCCGACCGCGCTGAGCAGCACATGCTCTTCGGCGTACAGGGGGACTACCCGCAACCCCACGAGGTCCTCGGGCACGGCATAGATGAGCCCGGCGTCCAGTTCGTAGTTCTTGATGCGGCGCACGATGTCAGCCGAGCGAAGGCTCGATTCCAGGACGATGCCCACCTGGTCGTAGACGCGCGCGAATGGGTCCGTCAGCTGGACCACGGTGGTCGCCGCGGCCGGAACAACGCCCAAGCGCAGAGATCCCTTGATCCCTGATCGCAAAGCATGAGCCTCTTGGCGCAGGGAGTCCCTGTCGCTGAGCATGCGCCGCGCCCAACGCAGAACCGACTCGCCTTCCAAAGTTAGCCCTTGGAAAGAATGCCCGCGGCGGACCAGCGGCACGCCCAGTTCGTCTTCGAGCTTGCGAATGGATTCCGAGAGCGCCGGTTGGGAGATGCGGCAGAACTGCGCGGCCCTCGCGAAGTGCTGTTCGCGGGCCAGAGCCACAAAGTATTCCAACTGCTTCAACATCATGGATCCATTGCATCATGGATGCGGATGCAAGGCCGGACGCTGTTCAGGCCGGAGTGCGGATCGGCTGGACTGCGCGCAGGTTCGGCTGCGCGCGCACCGGCTAGCAGTGGCAAAGCCGGAGCGCCGCAGTGCGGGAACCGCGAAGTCCCCGCGCCACGGCCCTGAAGGCGGCAGGCTAGCTGGACACCAGCGCGGCGAACGTTGACGCGGCGACCTCGGTCACCGCGCGCTCCCAGTCACCGAGCAGGCCCAGGATATTCTGCCCGTCGGCCCGGCGCGATTCCAGCTGCTCCGCCAGCATGGTGAGCGTCGAGCTGCGCAGCTCTGTATTCAGATTGACCTTGCCCACCCCATAGGCGATGGACCGCGACAGATCCGGCGCAGCGATTCCCGACGCACCGTGCAGGACCAGCGGAACCGTGGATTCGGCATGGATGGCCTTCAGCACATCCCAGTGGATCTTCGGCTCGCCCTTGTAGCGGCCGTGCACATTGCCGATGGCTACCGCCAGCAGGTCCGCGCCGCTGGCATCAAGGAACTGGGCTACCTGCTCTGGATCGGTCAGCTGCGAGGCGCTCTGCTCGAAGGCCTTGTCCTCGTTGCCGGGCAGCGCGCCGAGTTCTGCTTCCAGCACGATGCCCGGGCCGATCAGCGAGCGCACCTGCTGCACGAAGGCGATATTCTCCTCCAGCGTGCCGGCCGAACCGTCGGCGAGCACCGCGGTGGCGCCGGCGCGCACCGCGCGGGCAATCAGCTGCGCGTCGTTGGCGTGATCCAGCTGCACCGCCACCGGCACCGCGGCCTGTTCGCCCAGGGTGCGCAGCGCGCAGATCAGGCGCAGCCCGGAGGTGCTGGACGCGGTTTTCGGCGCGACATTCAGGATGGCCGCGCGCTGCTGCGTTTCGGCTTCGGCCACCACGGCCAGTGCGGTGGTGAAGTCGTAGCAGGTGAAAGCCGGGACGGCGTGGCCTGCGGCCATGGCCTCGGCGACCAGCTGGTTCATGGGGATGAGCATGGATTAGACTCCTGCGGCGGTGACGATGGCGTAGACAAGGGAGGTGAGCGCGAATCCGGCGACACCCAGCACGGTGGTCAGCACGGTCCAGGTGCGCAGCCCGTCGGCGACGGACAGGCCCAGGAAGCGGGTGACGATCCAGAAGCCCGAGTCGTTCACGTGGCTCAGCCCGAAGGCGCCGAAGCCGACGGCCGCCAGGATCAGCGCGGTCTGCACCGCGGAGAAGCCGCCCGCCTCGACGGCGGTGGCCAGCAGGCCGGTGGTGGTGATGATCGCGACCGTGGCCGAACCCTGCGAGGCACGCAGGATGGCCGCCAGTACGAAGGCCATGACGATGATCGGTAGGCCCGCGGAGGACAGTGATTCGGCCAGCACGGTGCCGATGCCCGACTCGGTGAGCACCTTGCCGAACACGCCGCCGGCGCCGGTCACCAGGATCACGATGGCGGCCGGGGCCAGCGCCGAGTCCATGACCTTTCCGGTTTGCTCGCTGGACCAGCCGCTGCGTATTCCGAGCAGGTAGTAGGCAACCAGCACGGTGGTCAGCAGCGCAATGGCCGGGGATCCGACGAAGCCGAGGACATTTGCCGCGGTGGATTCAGCGGTGACCAGCGTGCCGCCCACGGTGCCGAGCATGATCATCACGATGGGCAGGAGAATCATGGAGATGACCATGGACGAGGTCGGGGCCTTGGTTTTGGTCAGGGTGTCGCCCGCATCGGTGCTCTTGCCGAAGGAGGCGAACTGTTCCGCGGTTTCCGGGAGCATGGGAATCTCGCGGCGGTTGATGCGCTTGGCCACGAAGTAGCTCAGCACGCCCAGCGGGGCGCAGAAGGCCAGGCCCAGGATGGTGGCCCAACCGACGTCGGCGCCGAGGATTTCGGCGCCTCCCACGACACCCGGGTGCGGCGGGACCACCACGTGGATGGCCAGCATGATCGCGCCGACCGGCAACCCGATCTTCACCGGGGAAACATTCAGCGCCTTGGCGAAGCCGTAGATGATCGGCACCAGCACGATGAATCCGACGTCGAAGAAGACCGGGATGGCCAGCAGGAACGCCGCGGTGGTCAGTGCGGCGATGACGCGGCGCGGGCCGAAGAGCTTGGTGAACCGGGTGGACAGGACCTGGGCTCCGCCGGAGATCTCGATGACCTTGCCGAGCATCGCGCCGAGGCCCACCAGCACCGCCACGCTGCCTAGCGTGCCGCCCATGCCCTCGGTGATCAGCCCGGCCACATCCTGCAGCGGGATCCCCGCGGCCAGGGCCACCAGGATGCTGACCAGCAGCAGGGCGATGAATGCGGGCATCTTGAATTTGATGACACCGACCAGCAGCAGGGCAACGCCGGCTACCGCGATCAGTAAGAGCAGAAGTGGGCTCATGAAAATTTCGTCTCCTTTGACGGGAATGCTCAGGGGCAGCTGCGTGCAGCCGACTTTACTTGGCGGACTTCGGGGCGAGAACCTTGATCACGGCCGAATCATCTGCGGCCGCCAGCTCGTGGGCCTCGCCCAGTAGGTAGAGCTGTTCGGCGGCCGAAGCCACCGGGGTGGGCAGGTGCAGCGCGCGGGCCGCGGAGGTCACGATGCCCATGTCCTTGACGAAGATGTCCAGCCGGGAGAGCACCTCGGCGCCCTGATCGGCGTAGGCCTGGAGCATGCGCGGGCCGCGGTTGCCGAGCATGAAGGAGTTCGCCGCTCCGGCCTGCAGCGCCTGCAGGGTGGTTTCCTGGTCCAGGCCCAGCTTCTCGGCCAGCGCCAGCGCTTCGGCGGCCGCGGCGATGTGCACGCCGCAGAGCAGCTGGTTCACGGTCTTCAGTGCCTGGCCGTCGCCGGGCTTGTCGCCCACGATGCTCAGGGTGGAAGCCAGCAGCTCAAGCACCGGGCGGACCTTCTGAAGCTGCGCCGGTTCCGCGCCGACCACGATCAGCAGGTCGCCCTCGCCGGCACGCACCGGGCCGCCGGAGAGCGGCGCGTCCACCAGGCCGACGCCCAGCTCACCCAAGCGGGCCGCGGTGGCGGGGACCGCATCCAGCCCGACGGTGGAGGTCAGGATGACCACCGCTCCGGGCTTCAGCCACTGCGCCACGCCCGTTTCGCCGAACAGCACGGAGTCCAGCTGCTCGCCGTTGCGCACGGCCAGCAGCAGCGCATCGGCGCCGGTGACCGTTTCGCGGGCGTTTTCGAAGGTGCTGATTCCGGCCTTGCGGGCCAGTTCCATGCGCTCGGCCGAGATGTCGAAGCCGTGCACGGTCAGTTCGGTGGCCAGGCGGGTGGCCATCGGAAGGCCCATGGCGCCCAGGCCGAGGACTGCAACAGTGGTGGTGCTCATTGGTGTCTCCAAATCTTGGGGTGGTGCTAGAAGGTGGTGCTCAGGGTGCGGGTGACCTTGGTCAGCGAGCTGTCATCTCCGACATTTCCGGCGAAGACCACGTAGGGGATGCCCGCTGCCGGGCCGTCCACCGATTCCCAGAGCGAGACGATGCCCGGCAGCATCGGCCCGCGCACGATCGCGTGGCGGATCTCCAGGCCGTGGGCGGCGACATCCGAGGAGGTGATCCCGCCCTTGGCGATGACGAAGCGCGGGGGAGTGCTGTGCAGGATCCGGTTGACCACGCTGACCACCGCGGCGCTCACGGTGCGCGCGATCTCCAGGGATTCGGCCGCGTCGGCGGTCTTCACCAGCGTCCGCGAGGTGTGCACGATGACGTCTTGGGTGGCCAAGGCGGTGCCGATCTCGGCGGCCTTGGCCGCGAGGTAGCTTTCGCTCTGCTCCGAGAGGATGGTGGGCACCTCCAGCTCGATCACGGTGGCGTTCGCATGCTGTGCGGTCAGATCCGCCAGCTGCCGGGTGGTCACCCCCACGTGGGAGCCGACGACGATCAGCCCGCCCGCGGTGCGCATCCCGGCGTCATTCCCGGCAAAGATCTCTTCGGTGCTCAGCGGCTGGCGCATGTCCTGGCCGATGCGGGCGCGGACGAAGGGCGGGCCGACGCGGTAGAGCACCCGGGTGCCGGCCGCCTCGGCCAGTTCCAGGCCTTCGGCCAGCGCGCGCATGTCATTTTCGGTGACGATATCGGCGGTGGCCACCTGCGCGTTTTTTGTCTGGGCCAGCTTGCCGGCGATGCCCTGGGCGCCGGAGCGGATGGTATCCAGATCCAGCACGAGGACATCGGAGGCCGCCACGCGGCCGCCGGTCTTTTCGGCCACGTAGTCGGGCAGGTAGCTGGTGCTGAAGCCGAAGGTGGCGTCCTTGGCGAATTCGGTGGCGCTGACCTTCGCCAGCTCTCCGCCACCGGTGCGCATATAGTGCTCGCCGCCAACGGTGAGCCGTCCGGCGTCGCCGAAGGCCGGGACCATGAGCACCGCGTCCACCGCATTCTGCGCATCGATGTCCCGCAGGGTTGCGGCTATGGTGTCGGTTTCCAGCGGGAAGTGGCCGCGCAGGGTTGAATCGCTGCGGCTGGCAAAGCCCAGGGTGATACCCGCCTCCGCCGCGGCCTGCGAGGCGGCGGCCACGATCTGCGCATTGCGTTCGGCGGCATCGGCCGCGTCGAGGGAACGGGTATTGGTCAGCACGTAGACGGCCAGCGCGCGCTCGCCGTCCAGCCGCAGGCCGAAGGCCCAACGGAAGTCCGCGACGTCCCAGCTTGTGAGCACCGGCAGGTTGCTGACCGATTGGGTGCCCGTCGGGTCATCGTCGAGCACCACCAGGACGCGGCCGGTGGCGCGTGCCGCGGCGGCGATCTCAGCGGGTTCGATTTCGCGTTCCGGGAGGTATCCGGCGAGCAATTCGGACTCAAGCATGAACAAGGACTCCTTCGTCTTTGGGCGACCAACTGACTTCATTGGTAAGATGTCAGACATCTGTCATGAGGAATAGTGTTCCACGGAATTCCGCGCACCGCAACAGCCGCGGGCACATAGACTGGATAAGTCTGCAAGGGGGCATCGGGCCTCAAGGATGGAGGAACCGTGTCTCGAAAGTCACTGGTCACGCAGGTCGCGGATGACGTGCTTGACCGGATCATCGGCGGGGAATTAGCAGTTGACGAGCTCATTCCCGGCGAGCTGGAGCTCTGCGCGGCGCTCGACGTCAGCCGGATGACCGTGCGCGAAGCGATCAAGATCCTCGCGGCGCAGGGCATCATCCGGGTTGAGCGCGGCCGCGGCACCTATGTGAATCCCGTGGGCATGTGGAGTTCGCTGGAAGCGGTGCTCCGGGCAACCACCGAGGGCGTCGGGGCCGCTGCGGCCGCCGTGCAGCTCATCGAACTGCGCAGAATGCTGGAGACCGGAGCCTGCGAGCTGGCGGCGAGCAAGATCAGCGACGCGCAGCTGGCCCGGCTCGATGAACTGGTTTCCGAGATGAAGGCCGCCCACCAAGAAGCCGACCTGGATCGTTTCGTGGATGCAGACCTCGAATTCCATGATCAGATCCTGCGCGCCTCGGGCAACGTCTTCCTCGCGGCCCTCTTCGAGCCGCTGGGCCGGGTGCTGGCCTCCCGCCGGCGGGAAACCAGCGCCTTTCCGCAAATCCAGGCCCATGCCATCGCGGAACACGAAAAAATCCGCCAGGCGCTGGGGCAGCGCGACAGTTCCCGCGCCCGCGAAGCCATGGATGGCCATATGCGCCAGACCCTCGAAGATCTCAATACCTTCATACTCCGCCAGCAGGCGGGAAAAGGCTAGCTCCCGGGCCCTAGGCGCTCCAATAGGCGGAACCGGAAATGCCGCAGGCATTCACTGCTCTGCTTCGGGGAAGAGCCAACGCGCGTTTTTTGCCGGTGATTTAGTCCATGATTCACCCAAGTGGCCTACTCGGCGGAGGGCTTTTTGCGTTGCTGCTTGGTTTCCGAGCGGCGCGACTTCGTAGCCAGGCGGAGCCGCTGCGATCCCTTGGTCGGCTTCGTTGCACGTCGGCGGGGGCCGTCGGGAGCCAGCGCCGTGCCGACCAGATCGGCAATTTTCTGCATGGCGATCTCGCGGTTGCGCAGCTGGGAGCGCTGCTCGGAGGCACTGACGGTGAGGACCCCTGCGATGAGCCGAGAATCCAAGCGATCGAGCAGGCGCTGACGCTGGTAATCGCTGAGCATCCGCGAACCCGCTACGGACCAGGACAGTTCGACGCGGCTATCGGAGGTATTGACATGTTGCCCGCCGGGACCGGAGGAACGTGAGAAGCGCCAGTTGAGCTCCGACTCCGGAATGCTCAGTGCGCGCGTGATCTCTATATCCATATATCAAGCTTCCCATGGGAAGCGAAAGCGGAATCTCCTGGGTTCAAGTCATCCAAACGGGCGTACATTTAAATTGGAGGGTTATCCGTTTTCGATTGGTCGAGGAGATGTTCAGCCATGAGTGCTGAAATGAAGTACAAGATGCCTTTCAACTACGTTCAAGTTGTCATCGCCGCGTTTAGCGCGGTGGTCACGAGCGTTTTTGTGTTCTTTATCAGCGGGGTTGCCGGCGGTTCGATGAGATTCACCGGAGGCATCTTCCAGAACGTTGATTTCTTCGGTATTGTCCGCTTCATCGCGCTGCCATTTCTCATTCTGGGATTCCTGACCTTCCTGATTGGGCGTGCCCGTCCGGGGTTCTGCAAATTCGCCCAGTGGGCCGGTGCCGCGGTGATGGTTGTTTCCGTCATCAACCCGATCCTGTTCGCGGCCGATCTGGCCAGCGGTATCGGGCTTTCGCTGATTCTGCTGGTTGTTGGTGCCTCCTGGTACATGGCGGTGGACAATTCGAACAAGCTGGCCAGGAAGTCCAAGCTAGAGCGGTTGCAGGCGAAGCAGCTTCGCGTGGCCTGAGGGGACGGAGGTAGGCTGAGATATGAATCATCGGTAGCCCAACGCCAGTTGGGCAATGAAGGGAAATTCATGTCGATCGTCGTCATCAATGCGTTGAAGGTGCCAAACGAAGCCGGTCCGGAGCTGGAAAAGCGTTTCGCGGCTCGCAAGCACTCGGTGGATGGCTCGCCGGGCTTCGAGGGGTTCAAGCTTCTGCGCCCGGTGTCCGGCGAGGACCGCTACTTTGTGTTCACCCAGTGGGCTACGCGCGAGGATTTTGAGAACTGGCGCGAGACGCGTGCGGATGCCGCGCACTCAGGCGCGGAGAAGAAGCCTGTCGCTTCCGGCGCGGATCTGATGGAATTCGAGATTGTCGAACTCTAGCGCTCAACGATAGCTGCCGAGGCCGCTGCGCCGTCAACGAGGGGTGGATCCACGCAGCGTTTATGAGTCGGTGACGGAGAACTGCACGCGTTGCCAGCCGCTGGCCCCGTTGGGCACCGGATCAGCCCGCTCGCTGGTTTGCATTTCACCCTCGGCATCGTAGGCGCGCACCGTGACCGAATGGTTGCCCGGGGATCCGCCCTTCCAGACGTAGCGCCATTGGCGCCAGGTATCCAGCGTGGCTTCTTCGGCCAGCTCGGCCTCCTGCCAGGGTTCGTCGTCGATCTTGACCTCGACCTTCGAGATGCCGGTTGTCTGCGCCCACGCGGTGCCTCCCATGACGACCTCTCCGGGCGGGAGCTGAGTGAAGGAGCGCGGCACGTCCACTCGCGAAGACATCTTGATTGGTCCGCGCTCCGACCAGCCGCGGGTGGTCCAGTAGGCTTCCTTGTCGGCAAAACGGGTGACCTCCAGATCCACTACCCACTTGGTCGCCGAGACGTAGCCGTAGAGGCCCGGGACAACCATGCGCACCGGGAAGCCATGCTCCAGCGGCAAGGGCTCATCGTTCATGCCGACGGCCAACAGGGCCATGCGGTCATCGGTGAGCACCTCAATTGGCGTCGAAGCGCTGAAGCCATCGCTGGATGTCGACAGCACCATATCCGCACCGTTTTGCGGAACCGCACGTTCAAGTAGATTGCGCAGCGGGTAGCCGAGCCATTTGGCATTGCCCACAAGATCTCCGCCGACCGGGTTCGAGACGCAGGTCAGCGTGAGGTAGCTTTCCACCAAATCTTGGCCCAAGAGCTCATCGAAGCTCATGGTGAATTCGTTCTCGACCATGCCGTGCACACGCAGCGACCACTCGGCGGGGTCGAGCCGCGGGACCGACAGCGCGGTGTCGATGCGGTAGAAATCCTCGTTGGGAGTGACGAACTTCGGCATTCCTGCAAGCTCTACCTGCGCTCCAGCCGGAACCTTGGCGGCTTTCACCTTGGCCGCAGGCAAACCGAGCGCCAGGCGGGCCGCCTCGGCGGCATTTCGTGTTGCGGAAATCGAGGCTCCGACACCTGCGACAACCAGCGCCCCCAGCAAGGAGAGCGAGGAAGCCAGCAGGAACTTCCGCCGGGAGGGGCCAGAGCTGGTTTCCTCCGCGGCCGCCGGTGAGTAGCTCGTGGTGGCCAGCCCGGTCAGCCATTTCAGCGTTCCAAGCCCCAGCAGCGTACCGACCACCACCGGGACCAGATCCATGGGGTCGGTCGCAGAACGCGTGATGACGGCAGCGCCGATCACCGCAGCCAGGACGAGGATGGCCGCCGCCGCTGCGGCAAAGCTTCGCCGAGCGAGCAGTCCCACCAGCGCCGCGAGTAGCGCGGCAACAATTCCGATGGAGATGAACAGGGCGAGCTTGTCGTTGGTCCCGAAGGTCGCAATGGCAAAATCCTTCAGCCACGGCGGGGTGAAGTCGATGAAGGTCGAGCCTAGCGCTACTCCCGGCGCAGAGGAGGTGGCGAAAAATACCGACACCAATTGGGCGACCGCAAAAAGCACCGCTGCGGATACCAAACCCGCAAATCCAAAGGCGAAAAGCCCGGACCTTTTCTGTCCTCTTGAATCGTCCATCTCAGACCACCTCAAACGTTGTCATGCCCATGCCCCCAATAGGCAAGGGGACCGCCTACTGGGTATTCGGAACTGTAGCGCATCTGGATTGGCGGATGCGGAAGTTTTTGGAAATTACTTGCCCTGCCGCAATTTCATCTCGCTGTAGGCTTCCAGCGCTTGTTCGCGTGATTCCTTGAGATCGACCAGTGGTTCCGCGGCCAACGGCGCGTACCGGGCCACATAGGATCCGCGCGGATCAAATTTCTTGGCCTGCAGTTCGGGATTGAAGACCCGGAAGTACGGGCTGGCATCGGCTCCGCTGCCGGCGACCCATTGCCAGTTTGCGCTATTGCAGGCCACATCCGCGTCGACGAGCGTATCCCAGAACCACTGCTCGCCGACTTTCCAATGGACCGCCAGATTCTTCACCAGCAGGCTTGCGGTGACCATCCGCACGCGATTGTGCATCCAGCCGGTGTGCCAGAGCTGCGCCATCCCGGCATCCACGAGCCCGAAGCCGGTACGGCCGCGCTGCCAGCAGGCAACTTTTTCTGCCACCTCTTTGCCGTCTGCGGGCCAGGCCCACGCGAAATCGTCGAATTCGGACCGCAGGTTTTCGGTGGGAAGCTGCGGGTGGTGGTAGTAGAGATGCCAGCAGAAGTCCCGCCAGGCCACTTGGCGGCGCATGGCAGCCGCTCCCTGGGCGGCACCGGGGGAGTGGGCGGCATATTTGCTGAGCTCATCCCAGACCTGGTGGGCGCTGAGATGGCCCCAGCGCAGCGCCGGGGAAAGGGCGGAAGTACCATCGAGGTCCGGGCGGTCGTGATGCTCGGCGTAGTCCTGCGCTATCGAGGAGAGGGTCTCGGCCAAGCGTTCCTGGGCCGCTGGCTCCCCTGGGGTCCAGGTCGCAGCAAGCCCCTCCGACCAATCCGGGGTTGTCGGCAGCAGTTTCCAATCATCGAGCGATTCGCTGGGCGGCAGCGGAAAGCCCTGGCGCTGCTGCGGCGCCGGCGCGGGCAACGGCGGGCGTAGTTCCTGCGCGCGCAGCGAATTGTAGAAGGGCGTGAAGACCTTGTATCCGGTCCCGTTCTGGGTCAGCAGTTCCCATGGCTCATGCAGCAGTGCGGCGGCGTAGCTGTGCACGGTGATCCCGTCGCCGCGCAATTGGAGCTTGAGTTGTGCGTCCACCGCGCGTTCGGCTTCGCCATAGCGCCTATTCCAGTGCACCGCGTCCAGGTTGCCGTCTTGGCTCAGCTCGGCGAGGATCCTGGCCGCGGGGCCTCGGCGCAAGATCAGCGGGATGCCAAGGTCATCCAGTGAATCGCGCAGGCTGAGCAGCGCCTGATGCAGCCACCAGCGTGCGGCGCCGCCGAGTGGACGGATCCCAGGGGACTGCTCATCGAGGATATAGAGGGCAACTGTGTCTCCTGCATCCCGCGCCGCGTGAAGCGCCGGATGGTCCACGGTGCGCAAATCATCGCGGAACAAGACCAGTTGAACTGCCTGCGGCCGGTGGCTCATGGATTCTTCCTCATGAACACAGCCTAGTATATATCTAGCTTGGCTAACTAAATAGCGCGGATTGAGTTCAACCGCACGGACTTTCTAGCCGGCGAGCACCATCACCGGATCGGTGGTCGGGGCTTGCGACCCACCTGCAGGTTCCACCGTCAAGGCGATGGCCATGCCCTCGGGCATGGCGGGGAATTGCGCGGTCCAATTGCCATGGGGCATCACGTCCGCGGGTACCGGAGACTCGCCGGCGGCTATGGTCCACAACTGGTAATCGTGCTGATCGTCGATTGCTGGCAGATCCTGGCCCAGGACCACCGACCCCGTCGAGGAGGCCAGCAGCATCATCTTGCCCTGCCCGTCTGCCATTTCCGTGCTGACGACCTTCACCTGCTGGCCATCAAGAATGGAAAGCAATTCGTTGCGCTGGGTCTCGGCGGTGGTGGCCCGCTCGTGCTGGTTCACCGCAATGGTAGTCGGCACCGCGATTAGCACCACTGCCGCCGCGGCGGCGGCGAGCCAACCTAGGCGAGGGGCGCGGCGCTGCTTCTGCTCGCGCCGCTCATGCAGGGAAATCGGCGCCGGATCGGCTTGGGCCGGCAACGCGGCGAAGACCTTGTCGCGCAGCTCCGCCGGCGGCTCGACCGAGGCCGCCTGGTCGATCTGCGCGATCGTTTCGCGGTAGCCGCGAAGCCAGTTGGCGGCTTCCTGGTTGGAACTGGCCAGTTCCTCGGCCTGTTGGCGTTCTTCGGGGGAGTCGAGGGCTTCCAGCGCCAACCCGGTCAGCAGCTCATGCTCGTGGGCGCTCAATGAGCCATCAGTTTCCTTGTAGTTCATTTAGGCCACCTCCAAACATGTCTTCAAGCGCTGCAGGGCGCTGCGGATTCTTGATTTCACCGTGGCCAGCGGCATCTCGCGGCCTTCGGCCACCTGCGCGTAGGTCCGTCCGCCGTAGTAGGTGTCCAGGACCGTCTGCTTTTCCTTGGCGGTCAAGGTGTCCAGGCAATGGCGCACGCGCTGCGAATCGACCTGTTCCATGAGCGCGTCATCGATTTCGGGGATTTCCCGCTCTACGGTAAAGCTGCGGTCCTCGCGCTGGGTCCGCGCTTCCTCGGAACGAATCCGGTCGATCGCCCGGCGGCGGGCGATCGTCGAAGCCCAGGCGTAGATGGTGCCGGAACCTGCGCGATAGCCTTGGGCGTTATTCCAGATCTCGAGCATGACCTCCTGGGTCACCTCCGAGGCCTGGGCCGAATTGCGAATCAGCCGTACCGAGATTCCGTAGATGTCCGGTCTCAAGACATCCTTCACCCATGTCGCGGGACATCGTTCCACCCCCACACCCCGGGAAAACCTGATCCCAACACCAGATCTGACACTGCACGTAAAGTTCAAAGCCCCCCTTCCCCGGCGTGGCAACACACCCTGTCCTGGGACATCGTTCACTCTCAGAAATTGTGAGAACACACAACAAACAAATAATCACCGCGGTCGTTCACGGATCCATGAACGCCAAAGCGGCAGCCCACCATTTCAACGTCTCCGAACGCTGGGTCAAAGAGCTCGTGCGACGCTACGCCTTCGAAGGAGAGGCAGCATTCGACTCCAGGTCTAAACAACCCAAAACATCACCCAACAGAACACCAGAGAAAACCCGCAACCGCATCATCTTCCACCGCCAAAACCTCACCGCCAAAGGCCTCGACGCCGGAGCAGAAACCATCCAAATCCTCCTGGAAACAGAAGGCCTGACCGCACCCTCAAAATCCACCGTCCACCGCATTCTGCGCCAAACCAACCACGTCACCGACCAACCCCAAAAACGCCCGAAAAGCTCCCTAATCCGCTTCGAAGCCGCGCTCCCCAACGAAATGTGGCAATCGGATTTCACCCACTGGAGACTGGCCGACGGCAGCGACACCGAAATCCTGGACTACATCGATGACCACTCCAGATTCCTCATCAGCATCCGCGCATACCGGCGCGTGACTGGGCACCACGTAGCAAAACAGTTCACCCAAGCCTGCGAGGAACACGGCCGGCCACAGTCCTCATTGACCGACAACGGACTGGTTTTCACCACCCGCTTCACCGGCAAGATCAACGGAGATGAACCAGCGAAGAACCAGTTCGAGAAGCTGCTCCAGGAATGGGACATCAAGCAGATCAACGGCTCACCGAACCACCCTCAAACCCAGGGCAAGATTGAACGATTCCATCGCACGCTCAAGCTCTGGCTCAATGCCCAACCACGGGCCAAAACCGTCGCCCAACTCAACGAGCAACTTGAGGAATTCAAGCACGTCTACAACATGGAAAGGCCACACAAAGCAGCGGGGAGGAAACCACCATATCTGCGCTACACGGCAACAGCGAAAGCCGTTCCGAAACCGCTTCCAAAGGACGAACGGCGCATCAGAACAGACACCGTGGACAAGGACGGAAAGCTGACGCTACGTTACGGAGGGCAGCTTCGCCACCTCGGAATGGGACGCACCTATTCAGGCGTTCCGGTCCGGATGCTCATTGATGATCGGGACGTAACCGTCATCAACAGAAAAACCGGAGAAATCATCAGGTACTTCAAAATCGAGCCATCGAAGAACTACCAAAAAGCAATTTCTCGCCTGAATAGGTGACAGTTAAAAGACTAATGTCTCGGGACATCGTTCTACCGATGTCCCGAGACATTACACCGAGATTCCGTAGACGATCGGAGACAGCTCTGCGTACAGCGCATCGAACGCCTGGTGCTCGCCGTCGGCGACCCGCCGGCATATATCGGTCCAATACTCGGTGGAGGGGTCGCCAACAGGAGGCCTTGTGCCAGCCGCGCTCCGTGGTGATTCCATGGAGTCGAGCCTAGCACCGGGACTCGCATACAGGCGTACCAAATGACCTCTGTTCGTAGTTCATGCCCCGGACGGCCAACCCGAGTTCTGCCCATTAAACGTCTAGTGGCCGGTGTTTGAAGAGCGAACCGCCAAACACCGACCAGCCAGACGCCTGGAGAATTGCTGCTACCGGCCGAGGTTACTTCTTTGCCGGTGGCATCAGGACTTCGTCGACCAGGTAGACGGTCGCATTGGCGGTCTGCACGCCGCCGCAGATGACCGATGCTCCATTGACTTCGAGCTCGTCGCCGCTGCCGGTGACCTCGAGATCCTGGCCGGCAACGGTGGTGTAGGAGCCGGAGAGATCCGAAGGAACGATCTGGCCGGGGACCACGTGGTAGGTCAAGATGCCGCTGAGCGTGTCTGCGTCCTCAATTACTGCGTTGAGGTCCTTTTCCGGGATTGCTGCGAAGGCGTCGTCAACCGGGGCGAAGACCGTGAACTCGTCACCGTTGAGGGTGTCCACGAGATCTACCTCTGGGTTCAACTCTCCCGACACTGCAGCGGTCAGGGTCTTCAGCAGCGGGTTGTTCGAGGCTGCTACCGCTACCGGGTCCTTGGCCATGCCTGCGACCGAGCCGTCGCCGCTTGGAACTGCCTCGGCGTAGGCGGCGCAACCGGAGCCAACAAGATTCGCTGCGGGATCCATCTCCGCGTCATCCGCTGCCGATTCGCTGGCCATGGCCGAGCTGCTCGGTGCGGCCATGGAGCTGGAGGCCGAAGGCTCGGCGGTTTCGGATCCGGTCGAGCAGGCGGTGAGCCCCATCGCGGCTACTGCCATCAGTCCGAGAGCACCGGCGAAATTGCGATTCATGCGTTTCATGTCTATCTCCTTGCCTTACGACGACTACTCTCGCCGTACTTCCCCGACCCTGTCGGTGCGGGCTGTCATGAAGCATTCGGAGCGAGATGGGAAAAGGATTGAAATAAGTTGAAAAAACTTTCTGCGGATTCTCATCCGGTGGCTGTCACGCAGTTCAATGCGCCAAATGGGTCCGGCAGATTGCTGTTTGATGAAGCCGAATCTGCCGGTTCCGCTACCGATGGGCAACGCGTGGATTGCGTGAATGGGATCGCGTTGGGCGCTCGCCGGTTCCGCCTCGCCAGGCTCTGCCGGTAGGCACCAAGGGTGTCAATAGCCAGGTCCGCACCACGCCGTAGTGCGAGATGAAGGTATTCAGAACCTTGAAAACCATAGGGCTGGGCATCCGGCCGATCCGCCAATGCAACGACATGAAACTGCACACGCAATTGGCCCCGCAGCTTCAGGGTTCTGCGGGCTGGCTCCAGCCCAATGATTTTCCAGTGGGCGGATACGCTGCTCGCTACGCGGCGTCAGGTTGCGCATCTTCCGACATCCATTTAGATATGTGTTTGGACTGCCAGGCACCACAGTGTGAAAAGCACCCAGATAATAGTTACTCCGCGGGTCCAAGCATTTTAGCCAATGGTGCTTCAGGGGTACGGCTAAAAGCCCTGTAGGCAGTGAGCGGGAACCTGATTCCAGCTCACTGCCTGCCTGGCGGCCGGTGCGGGGCGTTGACTCTCCAAGACCACAGCCATCTGCATTCAACTATCGAGTGCAGGGGTGCGCGCCGCATTTATGCGGCGCGGGCTGCCCTGTTCGCGACTCGGGTTGCGTAAACCAGAAGCCCCACATTTATCAACACGCCGACCCAGCCCACCACACCGGCAACTTGCGAATCACCGGCAGCAAGCAGCAGCCCGGTCGTGACAGCGCCAGCCAGTGCGACAGCAGCGGAACCCCATAATAGGGGACCGGCGGCCCTGTGCCCCGCTATCCACGCTTCATCGGAGGCGAGCGTGTGCTTGGTCTTCAATCCGAAGACGCGGTTGGCCGATAAAGACCCTGACCGGGTCATTGAAGCCAGCATTGTGCACATGAGGACAAACAGGATGCTAACTACGAGGGCTCCGAATGCCAGGTCTTCCATTTCATATTCCTTTAACTAGGGGAGAAGTTGAATGCTTGTCGCTTGAGCCAAGCGAGTTTACGCCGGTGAAGTCAGCGGGTGCAGCGGTGATGGGAGCGGATCGCTGGGCACCCGGTGCATGAACCTGCTGTCTCAGTTGGATACCCGCCATAGCTGCGGCAACTCCGCCGATCATCACCAGGGCGAAGGACCAGAGTCCGATGACTGCAATGATGCCCGCATGCAGAGCGACGCATAAAGCCAGCGAGACCAGGCGCGTGCGCTTCTTCCCGAAAATCAAGAAGTAGGCAATCGTCAGTTCGGCGGCGATAGTTCCCCACGTCAACAGCAGTTCGACCAAGGGCATAGACGTTGCCCAATAGATCAGTTCTTGCAGGTGCTTTGGCGCACCGAAGAATTCACCGCGGGTTATGTAGTACACGGCGGTTCCGTCTTTCCACTCTTGGACCGAAAGCTTGGGAATTGCCGCGTTCACATAGATCCAAGCCATCTGAAGCCGAAGTCCCCAATGAGCGGCCCAGGTCAGCCCAAGCAGGACATTTCTCGGCCTGGTGCTCGGTGAAGCTCGATGCCAATGAGTTTTCCGGCGGTCGCCCAAAAGCAGGAAAACCAAAAATAGCGTGATGACTTGAGCCGCAGCCTCGCCACCGTCAGGCAGCGAGATTCCCGTCGAGATGGATACCGTAGCCCAGTAATGCGGCACCGCTGTCAGAGCCGGGAAGAAGCCCGAGGCGACCACCATAAGAAGGGCAATGAGCAGTATTGAGACCCAAGGCCGGAATTCGTCGTTGCCCAAGCAGTAGGCGGTGAGGCCCTTCCACCCTTCGCAGTGCGGCTTTTGCGGTTCTCCGGAGACCGGCACGAAAAGATATGCGGTGGGCGTAAAGCAAAGTATGCTCAGCTGCGCCAGCGCAATCAGCGTGCGGCCAGACCCAATCCAGCGATCTGCCCCGTGGAAATTGGCGATCGCGTTCTCTATCGGTTGAAGAATCCGGTTCAGCATGACACCTCCAGCAACGCTGCGCGTTTCGCGGTGCGCGCCGAGGTGGAGAATTCTCTGAACGACCAACGAACTGGCTCGGTTTCAAGCGCAATGATCGTTCCGCACAGCGAGGCAGCGGAAGTCGTGGATTCGAACTTTTGCGCAGTACCGCCCTCGTCCAGGAGGTCTTGCGCGCAGATCCCGGGTTCGCTCGACGCGCAGTCGACCCAGCGGGTGACTTCGTTGACGTAGCCTGCCAACTCGGGGCCCTGGGCGCGCTGTGTACGGGAGAGGCCCAGAAGATTTTTGAATTCTGCCTGAGGTGGCGCGAGCGCGGATACGGGTGCAGAATTATTGGTGACCGAAAAAGGTACGATCTCGCTTTCGCTCGGAGGCTTGGTGAAGAATGCCCAGCCTTGGGGGATCATCTCGACACTTGTTTTCCTCAGCAGTGATCCGTCGCGGGAGGCCAGTACGTTGCTCGGCAGTGACATGGCAATCGTCAGCGCGAGAATCAGGACAAAGGCTATCAGTGACAGCAGGCCGCCCCAGGCCGCAGCTCGGCCTGGGGTGGCTTTTGTTGGTGTATCTTGCATCGCGAGGCTAGCTGCTCAGCGCTCGTGTCATCTTTGCAATGAACTCATCGCGTTCAAACTCGGTAGTCTGGCTCGGATCATCCATAAGGTAGACCCAGGCAATTGCCAAGGTCGCCACCGCGAACGTCGCAGCGGCCACGTTCGCGTACACCACACCATTTGCAACGGCGAGCAGCGTTACGCCGACGCACACTTTAAACGCGCCGCATCTGGCTGCATCGGCGACGGGAAGACCGCTCTTCTCCGACTGGTTGGCGGACTTCTTCGTGAGGTATTTCTGGAAAGAGGAGGTCAGGTCGGTCAGGGCCTTTTCAACTTGTTGGGGCTGCCCGGACGCGAGCCTCTTTTGAACGGAGGCAGCGGTTTTCGGGTCGAACTTCACGTAGTCGGCGATCACCTCTTCGAGTACGGCCTCGTCCGTTGCGGGGCGATTCTCAGCAAATCCGAGGAATCTGACCAGCTCGGGGTTTTTCTCAGCGACTGGTCCGGATCCAGCCAAGAGCAATTTCAGGGTGTCTTCAACGGAGTATGAGCTGACAGCTTCCAAGTGGCTGGATGCGGCAGCTGGTTTTGGAGCCGGGGTCTCATTGGCGAAAGCGGTTGTGGGGGCGATCAGAAGAGCCGCTGTGGCAGCCATGGCGATGAGTTTTTTATTTTTCAAACCAGATTCCTAGATCCTCGCCGAGGTGTATGGGAAAAGCAAAGGCTGCGAGCAAGGGGAAGTGGGCAGCCGATCAAAATAATTCAGATAAGCTAATTGATTTCCTTATTGCTCGCATGACAATTGTATAAATGTATTTTTCGACCTGCAATCATACTTTTGTAGGAGGGTGCAGGAAAGTACCTGGAACGCGCTTCCATGTGGCCAGCGGGGCGGCACGTTCTAGCGGAAAACCTGATGATCCAGCGGTTAACGAGCTCGCGAAGTCATTGCCGGCATGGTTCGGAAAGCGGCACTTGGCCGTGGAGCAATGCTGCGGATGAATCGACGCCCTCCTACTTTTGTAGGAGGGCAGTGCACCTCTGGGCTGCAAGGACCCGCAGTGTACGGGCGAGTGCCGGGACCTGTGCAAAGGGAAAATGAGTGCAAGCCAATCAAACCCGGCGTGCTCGCCAGCAGGGTGCTTCCGTGCAACGCCGCGGAGAACGCGGATGTCATTTAGCTCGCCGAAGAAGCGGTGCTATGCGGACAGTGGGGTAGCTAGACTGCGGACGACCGGGTGATCGGGCGGTTTATCAATTCGTGAAGGCATTGGCCCGGCCGTCCGGAACGAGGATCGAGAT
The DNA here is from genome assembly GCF_002332285.1 of Glutamicibacter sp. BW77. Classification (NCBI taxonomy): domain Bacteria; kingdom Bacillati; phylum Actinomycetota; class Actinomycetes; order Micrococcales; family Micrococcaceae; genus Glutamicibacter; species Glutamicibacter sp. BW77. The sequence goes on from NZ_NRGT01000036.1 coordinate 44,238, forward strand.
CTGCGAACGGCACCTCCGGTGGATCGATGCATTCCAGCTAAAAGATGCGTCAGCTGAACCTTTTGCAGTCCAGCATTGGCAATTCTCGAGAGGTGCAAGCAGGCAAAGTATGAGTGGTAGTTCCATATCAAGATCATTGCTTTTGATAGGTTCATGAGCTCCGGAAACGGTGCGCGTTGTCCTCGATATCAGCCCGACGGGCCGTCGGGCACTGCGATTCACCGGATTCCGGTGTTCAATTCTGCGCTACTTGTCGATGTTGAGTTGTCCAAGCCAACGAGGATCTGCACAATCAGTCGATAAGAGCCTCTGCCAGGAGGCGGTAAGCGTTCAATCGGTCTTCGGGATCATTGACCAGAGTGTTGAGCATCAGTTCATCGGCCTGATGGGAATGCGCCAACGCCAAAAGCTCGGCCCGCACCTTGGCTGGGGTTCCAACAATCAGTGCCTGGCTGCGTTCCGCAGCCCGGGCACGTTCCTGGGTGCTCCACTGATAACGTGCTGCGCTGACTGTCGAAGGAATGGGGCCGTCGTGGCCAAAGTCCTTACGCACTCGCCAGAGCAGCAGGGCCTCGGCCAGCGCGTGAGCCTGTTCATCCGTTTCTGCGGTGACGAAGCGGACCGCCAAGACCGTGTGCGGGGTATGCCCGGAACTTAGCGCTGCCTCGCGATAAGCGCTGGTTGCCGCCTCGCCACCGGTGGGGCGCAGGAAGTGGCTGTGCACGTAGCCGGCACCAAGAGTTCCCGGCAGTGGCGCGGTGGAACCTCCGGCACCCAGCACCCAGACGCGTCCGGCCGGCTCACTGTTCGAAGGAGCGTGGGCGTCGTCAAGCTCGTGAACCAGCGAGGCGATCTTTGCCGCATAGTTCGGGTCGCTGAGCGAGGCGCGTCCCACTCCGGTATCAACGCGGTCCGGATGTACAGCCGAGAGCAAGCCCATCGCTTCGGTGACCTTTTGCGCCGAATAATAAGGCAAGAGAATCGCGCCGGTGCCGATTCTGATCTTCTCTGTGCGCTCCAGTGCCAGGGCCGTCATCATTTCCGGGGCGGCGCTAGCGAAGGACTGCGAATTATGGTGCTCGGCAAACCAGATGCGGTGGTAGCCAAGTGCCTCTGCGTCCTGTGCCAGCCTTAGGCCGCTGGCTAACGCCTGGGCCCGTGTGGGGGCGTGTTCGGTCAGTGGTACCTGGTCAAGGATTGAAAGTTTCATGCCGACCGATCTGCTAATTGATTCTTAGCGGTAAGCCATAACGGCATGATGAAGTTCTCTCGACGGTGATGGGTCCGTGGCTGAGTTTACCCCGCTGGGCAGTCAGGTGCTGGATGCTGGTCCGCGGTTGACGGTCGGGGCAGGGTGTATCCAATCAGCATTGCTGCTGGATTTGATCCCCGCGTCACATTTGATTGACGCTTCAACTAAAATGAGGTTGTATAGAAGTATAGGACCACGGAAGTGGTCACACTTCATTGAAGGATTGGAGCGCATCATGGAACTCAACAACAAGGTCGCATTCATCACCGGTGGCGGCTCGGGACTGGGATTGGCAACAGCCAAGACTTTCATCGCTGAAGGGGCCAAAGTGATGATCTTTGACTTCAATCCAAAATCCCAGGAAGTCGCAGACGAGATCGGCGCCAAGTTCTACCAGGGCGACGTGTCCAATGCCGAGAACGTCGAAGCCGCAGTGGCCAAGACCGTCGAGGAATTCGGGCGTGTGGACATTGCAGTGGCCTCGGCCGGCGTGGGCGGCGAAGGCGACGTGGTCACCTCGACCATTGACAACTGGGAGCGCACCAACGGCATCGACTACTCCGGTGTTTTCTACACCAATAAGTACGTCATTGCCCAGCTGCTGAAGCAGGGTGACGGTGGCGCTGTCATCAACCTCGCCTCGATGTTCGGCATGGTCGCAGTGTCCAACAACATTGCTTACTCGGCATCCAAGGGAGGCGTGGTGAATATGACCCGTGCCGCCGGCACCATGTATGCCAAGGAGGGCGTCCGCGTGAATGCGGTGGCCCCTGGTGTTATCCGCACCCCATTAATTGATGAGCCAACTCTGGAGCAGTACGCCAAGTTGCACCCGGCGGGACGCGTGGGCGAGGCGCAGGAAGTAGCTGACTTAATCACCTTCTTGGCCAGCGACAAGGCAAAATTCATTACCGGCGCCGTTATTCCGGTGGATGGTGGCTATACCGCCGTCTAGGTCCTTGGCAAGATCTGCCATATGAAAAGACCTGTTTAGCTGAACTGGTCCCCGGCTCTCTGGCTTGGTGTTGTTACAAGAATGGGGCGCCGTGAGAATCTCAGATCGCTCAGGTTCCCTGAAGATAGCTGAGCGCAGGGTATCGGACGTCAGGCAATAATTGCCTGGGAAATCGATACCCTGCGCTCATGCGAAGCGAAGGTCAGGAGAAATTCGCTACCTTGGTGCGCACCATGTTCTGCGCAAAGAACTCGGTGATTTCTGCTCGTGCGCTCAACGGCAGAACGTGGGCCACATACATGTCCGGTCGCACAATCACCAGCGCGCCCGCGCGGTCAATCTTGCGTTCTTCGAAGATGTCGTTGTGGGGAATTGCGGCGTAGACCTTCTCCCAATCGATCACCTGGCGGTGCCCTACCTTCGGCATGAATAAGCGTGGAACTGCGCCCAGATCCACGTCGTGGTAGCCCTGCTGATAGATGACCTTGGCGTCGAAGACGCTATCGATGTCCGTACCCGCGGGAGTGAACTGCTCGACCGGGGAGTCAGCGGAATTCTCCAGCCAGTCGGCCAGCTCGGCTACGGCTTGGCCCGATTCGTCCGCGAAAGCGTACAGCCGCCAACGGCCATCGGCGCGGAAATGGTGGCCGAGCTGCACCGTCGTTGTATCGCAGACCCGGGAAACTTCGGCTGATTTGAAGCGCATGCCCAGTGGGAAGTTCTGGGCAAGCTCTTGCGCTGCACCGTCGCCGATCAGCGTGGAGGACGGGTACTTCGTGTCGAAGCCGCCGGGGAAGTTGGCAGTACTGGTGAAGAAGTCAACAATCTCATGCGGGCCCGCCATTTCCTCGGGACTCCGGGACATCATGGCCGACCATTCCTTGTCGTAGTCGATGAGTTTCTGCGCCACATCCTGCCGTTCGTCATTGTAGGTCTGCAGCAGGGACTCATCACTGCGTCCCTCCAGGACCTGGCCGAGCTTCCACGCCAGGTTCCATCCGTCCTGGATGGAGACGTTCATGCCCTGGCCTGCCTTGGCGCTATGTGTATGGCAGGCATCTCCGGCAATGAAGACATGTGGATTCAAAGCAGGGTTCTTTTGGGCGGCCACATCGTCGAAGCTTTGTGCCACCGAGTGGCGGACCTCGTAGATGCTGAACCAGGTCACCTCCTTGACGTCCACGGTGTAGGGGGACAGGATGCGGTTGGCTCGTTCGATGGCTTGTTCGGCGGTAGTGGCCCGGACCCGTTCGCGGTTTTCCGGGGTAGGGGCATCCAGCGAGACGTAGAAGCGGGTCAGGAAGCCACCTTCGCGTGGGATGAGCAGGATCGAGCCGTCCTTGTCGGATGCGATGCCGCTGCGGGTGCGGAAGTCCGGGAAGTCGGTATTGGCTAGGATGTCCATGACGGCCCATGCCTGGTCCGCCGGATCGGTGAGAACCTCCACGTCGATGCAGTCGCGCACCTTGCTGCGCGCGCCGTCGCAGCCCACCACGTACTTCGCGCGAACCGTGCGCTGCTCACCGTGCTCATCCAGCAGCTTCACCTCAACGGGATATTCGCCTTCCTCATGCACGGTCAGGTCCAGAAACTCAAAACCGTAGTTGATGTTGATTCGCGCCGGACCATTTTCCGCGCGTCGCGCGAAGTAGTCGATGACCCGGGCCTGATTGACGGTCAGGATGGGGAATTCACTGACATAGGCCGGTGGATCATCGGCTCGAGCCCCGCGTGCGATTTGTGTTGGATCATCCGGCTTGGGACCCCAGAAGCTCATTTCACGCATATGCGCCGCTTCGTGGGCGATCTCTTCATAAAACTCGAAGGCCTGGAAAGTTTCGCAGCTGCGTGGAAAGAGCCCATCGGCGCGGCCCGCCACCAGGCGGTCGGGTCGGCGCTCGATGATGCGGGTGTGAACATCTGGATATTCGGTCAGCTGGGCGGCCTGAACGATGCCGGCAGGCCCCGCGCCCACAATGAGCACATCCATGGTCTCAGGCAGTTCGGCGGTGCGATCAATGCCTGTGCCCTGCGCGGTTCTGATGCGTGGATCGCGGCCAATGTAACCGTCGTGGTGGTACTGCATCTTGTGGGCTCCTTAGCTGGGGAAGTGGTCCTTCGCCTCCGGATGGTGACGTGGAACACGTTGTGAACTGCTAGTAATCCTGCTCGGTTGGCAGGTGTTTCACCAGCCCAGACTTCCATCCAGCGGAAGGGCTCTGACAAGTCATTATTTGCAGATTTTTGCAGTTAAAAAGGCGCGGCAGTAGGCAGCAGACCCCGTTTTACGGGGACTGCTGCCTACTGCCGCTAGGGGTTCTGGCTAGCGCACCTGCCGGTGGATTGACTTGTAGCTCAGATACGCGGCTAAGCCTTCCGGACCGTATTCGGTGCCCAGGCCCGAATCGTGGCGGCCGCCAAAGGGGGCTGCATGATTTGAGGCGAAGAAGTTCAGCCCCACGCTTCCGGTGTCCAGCTGCTCGGCAACCCGTAGCGCGTGTTCCTCATCCGCGCCGAAGACCAGCCCGCCCAGGCCGAACTCGGTATTGTTCGCCAGCGCGATTCCTTGGGGTTCCGACTCGTATTTGAGCACGGTAATTACCGGTCCGAAGATTTCTTCACGCGAGATTCTCATCTCGGGTTCAACATCGGCGAAGACCGTGGGCTGAATGAAAAACCCGTCCGCCAGCTCACCTTGCAGCTGCGCTTTCGCGCCTCCGGTGACCGCACGGGCGCCTTGGGCATGTCCGGATTGCACATGCTCGAGCACGCTGTTGTACTGGCTGCGGTTGGCCGAGGGACCAAACACCGTGGCGGGGTCCAACGGGTCCCCCTGCGATGCGGCGCTAATGGTGGACGAAATCACGTCCACCACCTGGTCATAGCGCCCAGCCGGGGCCAAGATGCGCGTGGAAATGTAACAGGTCTGGCCGGTATTGCGCATGCAGGAGCGGATCAGCCGCGAGCCCAGCACATCCAGATCAGCGTCCGGCAGGACTAACGCGCTGGATTTGCCGCCCAGTTCCAGGGTGACCGGACGCAGCAGTTCGCCGCAGGCTCCGGCGATCTTGCGTCCCACCGGGGTGGAGCCGGTGAACGCCACCTTGGACACCAGCCGGTGGCGCACCAGCGTATCTCCTAGCCGGCCCGGGCCGGTGACAAGGTTGGCTACGCCCGCCGGGACTCCGGCGGCCGCCAGCGCATCCATGATGATGCGGAAAGACAGCGGGGTAGGGGAAGCTGGCTTCATCACCACGGTGCACCCGGCTAGTAGTGCCGGGGCGAGTTTGATGACCATCAGGTTGATGGGGAAGTTCCACGGGGCAATGAGCGCGCACACACCTACCGGATCGCGGCGCACCAGCGACTGCCCGGCACCATTGGGGAAGGGGCGTAGATCCTCGTTTTCCAGCAACGGTGCCAGTGATGCAAAGTAGCGGAAGATGCTTGCGGCGTTAGCCGCCGCACCCGAGGTCTCGGAGACGGGGGAACCATTTTCCAAGGTGTTGGTCAGCGACAGTTCGGTGGCCCGGGCCTCGACCTCATCGGCGATGCGCAGCAGCAGGGCCGCGCGATCCGCGGGGGTGAAGGCCTTCCACGCTGAACTGTGCAGGGCCCGGTGTGCCGCGCCGACCGCCGCGTCCACGTCATCTTCGGTACCTTCGGGCACCGAACCCCATACCTTGGCGGTGGCAGGGTCGGTGACTTCGATGCGGTTGGACCCCGTCGAGGCGACCCAATCACCATTGATGAAGTGGGTGTCCACGTGGCGGTAGGGGATCGTTAAAGAATCTCGGGTCATGGTGGTGGTGCTCATCTCAGGACCTCCGTGCGCAGCAGCTTGCGGGAGCGGGCCAGGTCTGCGGTCGCCATATCTACCGCGGCCTGGGTGATCAGTTCCGGAATGATCTCGGTTTCCAGCCGGTCGGTGTAGCGCGCCGGATCCTGGTCAAACCAGCCCGAGGCCAGGGCAATGCCGGCGTGGTCAAAACGCCACAGCCGGTCCGCGTCGCGCATCAGCGCGTCCTCCAAGGAGTAAGCCACCTGCCGGGTGTCATGCCCGTCGATAATCAAGCAGACCGCCTCGATGAATTCTTCGGCAAAGCCCAGTGAGGGCAGTACCCGGCGGGCTACAGCGCAGCCTTCGCGTTCGTGCTCGTAACGGATGTCTGCCTTGCGCCAGTCGCCGCGGAAGCCGTCGGAGATGATCTTGTCCTTGTCCACGTGGGCCCAGCCGGTGTCGTGCAGCAAGGTTGCCACCAGCACCAGGGTGCGGTCGGCCTCCGGGTAGGCATCACACAATCGGCGGGCGAAGGACAAGGAGATGGGCAGGTGGATGTCGTTGCCGCGTGCACGGGTCTCGGGAACCACCGCGGCCCAGAGCCGATCAAGTTCTCCATCTTCATGGATATCCAGGGCAATGGGCCCAGTATTCACTTCACCGGTGGCCGGCAGTGGCCTGGTCTCATTCAGGGTTGTCATTTTGATCCTTAGGCAATCAAGGTCTTGAGTTGGGTGGCGGGGTTGCTGGCGGGGTCCGGGTTGATGTTCTTTCCCGCGGCGAGAGCCTGTTTGACCGCCATGAAATCCAGCGGAGCGTTGACGCAGTCCGCGGCGATGATATGTCCGGCACGGTAGTAGAGCACGGTGAACTTGCCTTTATCGGGAACTTCGCGGCGCACCGTAGCGTCAAATCCCATGGATAGCCCGGCGATCTGCAGTTTCATATTCCCCTGGTTGGACCAGAACCAGGGGATGCCCGCATAGGCTTCGCGCTGGCCCATCAGCGAATAGGCTGCCACCTTGGCATGCTCCACCGCGTTGTTCACCGATTCCAGACGGATGCGCTCGCCGGAAGGCGAGCCGGGCACCGGGTTGGGCATATTGGCTACGTCGCCCACCACGATGGTGTGTCCGTCCGAGGCGACGGCGTGTTCGTCCACCACAATGCCATTATCGATTTTCAGCCCGAGTTTTTCGCCCAGCTGGGTATTGGGAATAACGCCGATACCAATCAGTACGATCTGCGCGGCAATTTCTTCGCCGCTCTCCAGCCGGACCGCTTGCACAGCGCCGTGGCCATCATCAACGATCTTTTCGACGCGTGCGGCGATGCGGATATCTAAGCCACGGTCGGTGTGTTGCTTGCGGAAGTATTCGCTGGTGTCTTCACCGACGGCACGGCCCACCAGACGCGTCCCGTATTCGAGGACGGTGACCTTTTTGCTCATGGCCTGCAACGAGCTGGCTGCCTCCAAGCCAATAAAGCCGCCACCGATGACCACCACGTCGGTGGCTTCCGGGGCCAGCGCCTTGAGCTTGAGCGCATCATCGGCGCTGCGCAGGTACACCACACCGTCCAACTGCGCTCCCGGGGCTTCGAAGAGCCGCGGCCGGGCGCCCACCGTCAGCGCCAACCTGGCGTAGGGGTAGGCGGTGCCGGAGCTTCCCACTGCTTCACCGCTGCCGTCGGGGCGCGGGGTGATCGATTCGATACGTTCGCCCTTGACCAGGGTGATGTTGTGTTGGATCCAGTAGTCGTTGGAGCGGAAGATCAGCGATTCGGAACCGACCTTGTCTTGCAAGAATTCTTTAGACAACGCCGGACGCTGGTAGGGGCGGTGGACTTCCTCGCCCAGCAAGGTGATGTGCTCGGTGTAACCTAGGGCGCGCAGCGAGATGGCTAGCTGCACCCCGGACTGCGAGGCTCCGATAATCAACAGTCCGGTGGCTGTGCCCGGGGCCGGGGCGTCGGCGCCGGCCAGTGAGGGGGAGAGGGTTTGGGTGCTCATGGCTACACCTGGGTTTCCGGGGTAGTGACGTGGATTTCCTGCTCTGCACACAGTTTGATCTGGCAGGACAGCCGGGAGTTCTCTTCGCGGTCCACCGCGGTGCCGTAGAGCATTTCGTCTTCCATCTCTTCCATGGGCTCCAGGGCCTCGAAGTCCTGGGCTGCGACGAAAACGTGGCAGGTGGCGCAGGACAGTGAGCCGCCGCATTCGCCGACGATGCCTTCCACGCCGTTGCGGACGGCGGTTTCCATAACGGAGTCCCCGGTGGTGGCCTCGATGACCTGGGTGGCACCTTCAAAATCGGTGAAGTGTACTTTCGCCATGATGTTTCTCCTGTTCGGGTTCAGCAGCTGAGCGGACTCAGATGAATTGGCGTCCGCCGTCGACGACGAGCGTTTGGCCGGTGATGAATGATGAGTCGGGGCCGGCCAGGAAGAGCGCGGCGCCCACAATGTCTTCGGGCTGGCTGGCGCGTTTCAGTGATCCGCGGTCCACCCCGTAGCTGGCGGCGTCATCCATCAGGCTCAGGCTCGCCTCGGTGAGGGTGAAGCCCGGGGCGATGGTGTTCACCGAGATTTCGCGGCGGCCCAGTTCTTTGGCCATCACGCGGGTCAGCGCGATCACCCCGCCCTTGGAGGCCACGTAGTGGGCCCACTGCTCGGAGCCCGAATACACGGTGGCGCTAGCCAGGTTGATGATCCGGGACCCCGCACCTAGATGCGGGGACAGTGCACGGGAGACCATCCACGGCCCCTTCAGGTTCACGTTCATCACCTGGTCCCATTCGTCGGGGTTAATATCTTCGAATTTGGACCGGGTCACAGTGGCGTAGATGGCGGCGTTGTTGATGAGCACGCCGATGGTTCCGCCGGCAAACTGCGCCGCGGCGGCCGCCAGAGCGTTGGTCGAGGCGGTGTCGGTGACATCCACCTGGAAGGCCGCGGCCTCGCCTCCGGCCTGACGGACCAGGGTCGCGGTTTCTTCGGTGCCTGCCAGATCGATGTCTGCGGCGGCGACCTTGTAGCCGCGGGCCGCAAATCCTAAGGCGAAGGCCCGGCCCAGGCCGCCGGCCGCGCCGGTGATGAGTGCCGTCGGTGAACTGTTCATGACTTTGCCTTTCTGAAGAAGATGATCAAAAGTTTGGGGGTTGGGTGCCGGCCACTTGGGGGATTGGCCGGCACCCGGGGATGGTGAGGGTTATTCGGAAGAGCTTGGGGGATTTTCCGAGAAGACCTCACCGTCAGGGGGATTAGTGCTGGTGGGCGTGGGAGTGTGCTCCCGGCCCGGCAACTAGTTCCGCATCGGTCAGGATCTGCACGGTGCCCTTGGTCCCGTCAACACGCAGCAGATCTCCGGTCTTGATGGTGGCCGAGGCACTGCCGGTGCCGGTGACCGCCGGCAGGTCGTACTCGCGGCAGACGATCGCCGCGTGGCTCATCATGCCGCCGATATCGGTGACCGTGGCCTTGATCTTGCCGAAGATCGGGCCCCAGGACGGTGCGGTGATCGGAGCGACAAGAATTTCTCCTGCTTGCACTAAGGAGAGGTCATCGGCGTGCATGACCACTCGGGCGGGACCCTCCACCAGTCCCGGGGAGGCTGCCATGCCCTTGAGCACGTTCTCCTCGGCGTCCTCGTCGTTGCCCAACCACGACTGCACCTGTTCGGTGGTGATGCCCCACAGCATGCGGGTGAACGGTTCGGTGATGGTCTGCGGCGGGGTGTTCAGCGCAGGAGCCGGGCGGGCGGTCTTCAACGCATCAACAATCAAACGGCGCTTGGCGATCTTCTTGGGCAGGGCCACCGCGGCGATCGGGGTTCCGGCACCTACGCCGAAGTTTGTCACCAGGTCAAAGAGCACGTCGCGGACCTCATTGCGGCCCAGGTAGAGCAGGTCTTCGGGATCTTGGAAGACCCCTGCCTCGGTGAGCATTGTGGACAGCTCGCGCACCTTGCGCCAGAAGACGCCCATGGTCCAGTGCTCAATGTAGAAGTTGTGGTTTTCCACGTACGGGTAGGCGGTAGCCGCCAGCGAACGCTTGGCCTCGAAGATGGCTGCTGCCTCGTCATCGAGCAGCTCGGTGTACTCCTCGACGATGCGCTGCTTCTCCGCGATCAGCTTCTGTGTTGGGCGCAGGATCTGCGCACCATCCTGCACGCGGCTGACGTAGTCGGCGATGAAACCCAGCGGGATTTCCGGGTGCTCATTCCAGTACTTGTCATGAGCGTAGAAGCCGTTGCCGATGGTGAAGTTGAACCATGGCTCATGGGCCTCTTCCCACTGCTTGATCCAGCGCTCGCCGCCGGGAGCCGCCGCGATAGCGGCCAGGGTGGCTGCCGGATCATCGGTACGGGAGAAATGCTGAACAAGGTCCAGCTCGACCGCCAGCAGGGCGAGTGACTTGAGCTCATCATCGGGGCGGAACAGTTCCATGTCCACACCCTGGACCATGGTGGCGATGGACAGGTCAGGGATGTTGGGGAAAACTTCCTTGCAGAAGTTGAAGAAGTCCAGATACGCGATGTAGCCCAGGTTCAAAAATTCGAAGTGGTACTGCCAGTTCTGGTAGGTCAGCGAGATCAGCCGGTCATAGTTGTCCAACAGGATTTCCGAGCCGTCCTTGCCCACACCGTTGGTGATGTCCTCAAAGGGAACGATCTCCGGCAGCGGGTCAAAGCTGATCTGCTCCATGTCGGCAATGGTGCCCTTGACCTTGTCATGCCATGCGGCCAGCTTGTTCTCCCAATCCCCGAAGTAGTGGCCAACGCGGGCCTCAAACTCTGGAACGCGGGCGGCGATCTGATCTTCGGGCACCGGGATTGGCGACATGTACAGGTAGCCCAGGTGCACGCGGAACTCGATGCCGTTGGCGTTCGGGATCAGCAAGTGGCGGGCGTTGTATTGGCCCAGGCACTTCACCGCAAATTCACCGCCAATGGTTTCAAATGGCTTAAACACCGTTGGCCAGTGTGAGGAGTCGCAGAACCAGAACTTGGCGTCTTCCTCTTCCTTCAGCTCGTCCTGGAAGACCAGATAATACGGGTAGATCTCTTCCCATCCTTCGGCGCCGGCGGGGACCGGCAAATCGGATGGTTTAGGGAAGGACTTCATTGTCATGACTTGCACCCTTTCAGGCAGCGGCCGGGAGATCATCAACTGGCCGAGATGGTGGATAGAGCGAGAAAATTAACCGGTGATCTTCGTCAGCGAGGCGGTGATCGAAGAGACCGAACCATAACCGAGCGAGGAGGCGTAACCGCCGGCGCCGAGCTTGGGTGCGGCAGTAGTGGACGAATGCACTGTTTCCGGGCGGGACTGAAGCAGCAGCAGGTTCTGGCCGTCGGGAAGATCGGCGTCCAGGGCCCACTCGATATCCTGCGGGCTCTTGTAATGCTTCTCCGCGCGTTTGGCCATCTGAGCCACCGCTTCAAGTTCGGAGCTGGTCAAGCACAGGACGTTGCGGCGCTGCGGTTCAACTTCGCGTTCCACCAGACAGTTGGTGGCCGGATCCGGGATGAGTTCGGCGTGCTTGTCGCCGATATGCTCGGTGATCACCGCCAAGGTGACCTTGTCCAACTGGATGTTATCCGGGGTGACGGTGCCCGAGACGACCATTTCACCCACACCCCAAGACGCGTCCACGGTGATCTTGGAGCGGTCCCCGTTGGTGGGATCTAAGGTCATGGCGACTCCGGCGACCCTGGCGTTGACCATCTTCTGCACCACGACCGCCATGCACAATCCCTCATCCGGGATGTTGTTCTTGATGCGGTAGATGATGGCGCGTGAGGTGTACAGCGAAGCCCAGCAGGCCCGGATGTGCTCGGCCACCGCAGGATAGCCGTTGAGCCACAAATAGGTGTCCTGCTGCCCGGCGAAGGAGGCGTCTGGCAAGTCTTCGGCGGTGGCCGAGGAACGCACCGCCAGCGGAGCCTCGGATTCAAAGCGGGACTGCAAATCGGCGTAGGCCTGGCGGGTGACCTCGCTCAACTCGGCGGGGACCGGGCGGGAGGTAATCAGTTCCCGGATCGCCGCACTGGCCTGATCCACCGCTTGGATGTCTTCGGGGTCAAGCTGGGCTAGGTGTTCGTTGATGGCCTGGTCCAGTCCGGCGCCCATGAAGGCGCGGAAGGCCGCGGTATTAACAACAAATCCGGGAGGCACCGGCATGCCAGCGGCGGTCATGGTGACCAGCGAAGCGCCCTTGCCGCCCAAGGAGTCCAAGGTGGGAGCTAAGCCGCCGTCGAAGAATTCAATGAAGTCGTTGTTGCTCATGATGTTCTACTTTCGAAGTAAATTCAGTGCGCGTTCAGGGAGACGTTGATTTGCTCGGGGACGCGGAAGGAGAGGTTTTTGCGGAAGCTGATGTGCTCACCGTCCAGCAGCTGAAGATCTGGCAGTGCGCTGGTGAGCTCTTCCAATGCGATCTTGGCCTGGAGTTTGGCCAGCATATTGCCCAGGCAGTAGTGGATGCCGAAGCCGAAGGACAGGTGGTCCCGTGCGTTGGAACGGGAAATGTCGAAGTCCTCACCGTTTTCAAAGCGGGATTCATCGCGGTTGGCCGAGCCCATCAGCAGCAGCAGCTCTCCACCTTCGGGGATCGCCACCCCTGCAACCTCGGTGTCTTCCAGTGCCTTGCGCCGCCAGCCGACTATCGACCCGGAGTAGCGCAGCACTTCATCAATGGCCTTGGGGATTTGCTTGGGTTCGGCGCACAGCGCTTCCCAAGCCTCGCGGTGATCGAGCAGGACACGCACGCAGTTGGAAATGAGCGTGGTGGTGGTTTCGTGGCCGGCGAAGAGCAGCGAGTAGAGCAGTGAGGCAATCTCGTGGTCGCTGATTTCGCCGCCCTCGGACTGCGCCTTGACCAGGTCTGCGGTCAGGTCGTCGCCGCCTTCGGCATGGGCGCGGGCTACGATTTCCTGACAGCGGTTCCAGTATTCAACCAGGTTGTGCGCGTGCGGGATTTGCTCCTCGTCGCTCAAATCTCCCCAGGTCATCGCGGCGCGTGAGTCGCTCCAGCGTTTATAGGTGTCCACCGAGGAGGTATCCTCGCCGATCAGGGTCAGGATGGTGACCGTGGGCAGCGAGTAGGCCAGATCCGCGACGATGTCGCCATGATCATCACCGCGGTCCAGCATCGCTTTGATGGAGGCCTTCACGTTTTCGCGGATCAATGGTTCCAACGCTTTAAAGCGGCGTGGGGTGAAGGCCTTCTGCGCAATGGCCCGGATGCGGGTGTGCTCTGGGGGCCTGCGGGCAGAGAGTCCGGAGTAGGTGGTGAACCCGCCCTCGGTCATGATTTGGGTGGCCTGCGGTCCGCGCTTGCGCACCGGTGCCTGGGCATTCTCCGAGGAGAAGGTCTCCCACTTTTCGAAGACTTCCTTGACGTCGTCATAACGGGTGACCACGTACAGGCCGGTCCGCTCATCAAACATCACCGGTTGCTCGCTGCGCATACGTGCATACGCCGGAAACGGATCTTCCATGGTGAATGGTTCGTAGCCGTGGTGGTCCGCCGGGGCCTGCGCGCCGTAGCCCATTGGGCATCCACCGGAGACTGCTGGGGTGCTGGTCATGAGATGTGGCTCCTCGGGAAATTGCGGATACGTAGATCTGTGATCCACGTAACGTTTACTGATCCCAAGTGTTACCCACGGCACACTCGAACGGAAGATGCATCTTCCGTTCAGTGGAAGCTGTCTTTCTGCCTAGGGTCGGTCCTCATCCTCGTCTAGGTCCGGAATGTTTTTGTCCTTGCCGGTGATCACACCAAGCAGCGTTTCCAGCGGAATATGCACTGTCGCAGCTTCCAGGCGTTTAGCAATGCCGTTGAGAACCGGCAGGTGGCGCTCCATATTGGATGCGTGCGAAGAGGGGACAACTAAACCTATGGAGCACCCCAGACGACCGGTGTGATACACCGGAACCGCGATGGAGCAGGTGCCCAGCCGCACTTCTTCCCGCGTGACCGCAAAGTTGTTCGCCCTGACCTGTTCCAGTTCCTTGCGCAGCTGAATGGGGGAGGTATGGGAGTGCGCGGTGAGCGATTCCAGCGGATGCTCCAAATAGGCGTCCATCACCCAGGCTTCAGAAAAAGCCAGGATCACCTTGCCCACCGCCGTGGCATGCAGGGGTAGCCGGCCGCCGACCCGTGAGGCCCGGGCGATGCGTTTGTTGCCATACACCCGGTCGATGTACAACGCCGAGTTACCGTCCCGGATGGCCAGCTGACTGGTTTCGCCGGTGAGTGAAAAAAGATCCTGGACAAAGGGTCGGGCGGTATCGCGCAGCTGCCTGCCGGTGTTCTGCGCGATGGACCACAGCCGCAGACCCAGTTGGATTCCGCCGTTCGGGGTGCGGCTGAGCATGCCGGCTTCGATGAGCTCGCCGACCAGCCGGTGCGTGGTGGACAGCGGCAGGTTCGCGGACGCGGCGATTTCGGTCAGGCTCAAGGCGCGCCGGGTCGTTTCAAAAGCCGCCAGGATGGCCAGGATTTTAGAGGTGACGCTGCGTCCGGGCTGCGAGGTGCCACCGGCCATGAGTTGCTCCTTGGGTGCAGAACTAGCTTGGTGAGTCCAAGGCTAGCCGTTGCTCGAAGAGATTGGCGCGTTCCACCGCGAGCAAACCGGTGGCGATGATGCGCGCAGTGTCGGTAAACAGGTGGTTGATGACCCGTGATTCGCACAGGTCCACCGCCTGCAGCCGGGTCAGCCCGAACCAGTCCATCACCGTGTCGATCCCGTGGGGAGTCAGCCGCCAGAGCTTGTCCGCGTCCTTGACCAGGCTGTCTTCTAAGCTGGTGGATTCCTTGCGGGAATCGTGGCCATCGATGATGAAGCTGATGCGCTCTAGGACGTCCGGGCCGACCCCGTGTTTTGCCAGGAGTTCTCCGGCCAGTCGGGCGCCTTCTTTTTCATGCTGTAAGACCAGCTCTTTATTTCCGCCGCCCGGGGCGATGGCCGAGAGCACCAAATCTGGCACTACGGATGACCAGCCGATATCGTGCAGCAGTATGGCCGGCAAGACAATATCCGGGTCGGCGTGCCGGTGGTGGCTGAGCAGCGTCTTGGCCAGCGATACCGCGTAGAGGGTGTGCGCGTCGTTGCTGCGCACCAGCAGATACCCCTTAGCGTCTTCCCAGAGACTGGCTAGCAGCGGGTGCTGCTCGAAGAGCGTTGCCGGGCTTGGTCCGAGAAAGGCTGAAACATTGTGGCCATAAAAATTTGTTTCCGGCTGCAGCTTAGTCATGGGGCAATAGTTGCAGAGCAATCACCGCACGGCTAGTGCGTGCTTCCATCCAGTGGATGCCGTATAAAGGAGGCCCGGCCCATGGCCGGGTGCTACCTCGCTGGTCGCAGCCGGGCCGACGGATTTTCCACCTGCCGGTTGAGGTGTCGGGCACGCGCGGACTTGTAGGCTGAAGATTGGGGTCGGAGCCCGGTACCCGTAATTGATCAGGAGGAACGAATGAATTTGGGTGGATGGGTGAAGACGGCGCGGCCGGGCAAGCGTGCGGCGGTTTGCGCGATGGCGGTCATTGCGGGGATATCGCTCACCGGGTGCGGAGCCGTGGAATCCTTCAACAAGCAGACCGCCGACGCGTGGAGCGTGACCTACGAGGTCACGGTCACCGGCGAGACGATCAACGCCGTGGACCAGATCGTTTACCTCGAATCCCCGGGGCGCGGTGAGGCCTCGGCGGAAACCACCGTGGAAACGGCGGCGACGGTTAATGACGCGAAGAATGCAGACACCGCAACCTGGCGGGAAACGACGATAGTTACCGCCGAAGACGACGCCGGTGTTGCAGCCACCCCGCGCAAGGGAGCCAGCGCGACCTGCCGGGTACTGCTCGACGGCGAAAAAGAGATCAGCACAAAAACCGGTGCCGTGGGAGAACGCGTGGAATGCCGGGTGAAGACCCCCGCCTTCGCCGAATAGACCTCGAATTGAATTCAGCAGCGTTGTAGGGAAGTATCCGGATATGGTGGCTGGCTACAGCCAGCACCGCAAATCAGCCAAGGAGATGCAGTGAGTCAATCGGCAAACCAGAACGAGTCCACGGCCTTCAGCTCGCAACAGCTCGAAGAGTTCACGGTGTGCTGCATGCAGGCCGTGGGAGCCAGCGTGGAAGATGCCAGCTACATGGCCTATCACCTGGTGGCCTCCGAAATTGCGGGCCACCCCTCCCACGGCTTGCGCCGGCTACCGGAATACGTGGGCCGGGCCTTGGAAGGCAAGACAAACCCGTCAGCCAAGACCAGCGTTGAGAAAGATTCTGGGGCACTGCTTGCGCTGAACGGCAACCGTGCTCCCGGACATTTTGCCTTACGCGATGCCACCGCGCTCGCCGTAGAACGCGCCAAGGAGTACGGCATTAGTGCCGTCACCGTGCGCAATAGCGACTTCGCCGGACGCTTTGCACCCTTCTGCGAGCAGGCGGCCGAGGCGGGAGTGATCACTCTGATCTTCGGAAACAATAACGGCTCACTGCAATCGGTGCTTCCGCCCGGCGGGCTGCAGCCGCGGCTCTCCACCAACCCCATCGCCGCCGGGGTGCCGCGTGCCCAAGCCCCGCACATGGTGCTTGATTTTGCCACCAGCGCGGTAGCCTCCGGACGACTGCACTATGAGAAAGACAGCGGCGCTAAGGTATCAGAACAATGGGTCGGAGCCGGCGGACACCTCAAACCCTTTGGCGGGTTTAAAGGCTTTGGATTAGCGCTACTTGTTGAAGCTCTCGGCGGTGCGCTGTCCGGTTCGGACACCGTCTCAGGACGCAAGAGCGAAGAAGCCCAAGGAACGCTGATCATTGCCATCGATGTGGCGCAACTACGTGACCTGAATGAGTACACCGCGCAGGTGGAAGAATTCATCGCCTATGTGAAGGACACCGAAATGGAAGCCGGTCAGTCTGCGGTGCGCGCTCCCGGTGAAAATGCTCCAAGTGCCGAACAGCTCGCCGCGGATAATACAATCTTGCTCAACCCCGTGACCACGGCTTCGTTGTTCCAGATTGCCGAGCAGCTGAAGGTGGATGCACCGCAGGTCAGATAGGTTTGCAACGTTGATCTTGAAGTGCCGGACAGGGGTGGCCTTGTATCCGCAGGAGGAAGAGATAGAGCCTGAACCTGGGTCCTGCAAGCTGCAGACTTCTCGGAGCTGATCAAGTAGTCTTCGTTGGATTGCGTGAAAACCTGACGAGGTAAGTGATTTTTCGTTCGATTGGCATTGGTGTTGCTGAGATCCTAAAAGCGGACGGTGGGTAATGTGTTGGTGCAACGTGCCGAGACTACTCCTCGGCGATTTCGCGTTTTGTCTCCGGACAACCCGATCCGACCATGGATGGCTATCTGCTTCCCGGCTTTCCTGCGAATCTTTGCTTGTTAGACACCCTGCATATTGCACGCCAGATGCGCGACGGGGGAATCCGGCGGTCCTTGGGCGCGGTATTGGGTGTGGGTGTTTGCTTTGGATACATCCCCTATTACGAATAGCTCATAGCGGTGCTATGATTACGAAAAGGTAATGAAATCTTCTTTACTACGTAAAGGTAATGAAAATGCATGGGATCATCCGCAAGACATCCGACCTCGGGTTGATGGTGTTGGCTGTGCGGCAACGTCACGGACTCTCACAGGTAGAACTTGCGGAGCGTCTCGGAGTCAGCCAACGCTACCTTTCTGAACTGGAAACGGGCAAGCCAAAAGTGCTCAATGCCAGGCTCCTCGAAGTCTTGTCAGCGCTCGGAATTGAGCTTTCGTTCAGGGAGGCCCGGTAGCCAGTGGATGCAACCCTTCCAATCCACATCTACGGAGTTTATGTCGGCGACATCCGTCGCATTTCTCGCGATCAAATCACCTATCAGTCCACCAGTGAAGGAATGGCCAAATTTGGCATTGGTTCGACGATTGTTTCCTTGAGCCTGCCGCTGGGCCCTCGTCAGTCTCTGCCAGGAGCGGCAACAGCATTTTTTGGAGGACTGCTTCCCGAGGGTAAAGGTCTGGAGAACCTTGTTCGAGATTCCGGGGCAGAGCGCCCCGACGTGTTTGGACATCTCGCATACGCAGGACTCGATGTAGCCGGGGCACTGCAAATTGGTGAAATATCAGATCTATCGGTAGGTAGCTATGAGCCGATGACCGACGCCCAAGTCGCACAAAAAATCGGGCGCATCAACCTCCACACGTTAGGCCAAGTAGGCGGTGGAGGATCACTGGCCGGCTATCAACCAAAGATGACGATGGCCCGTATCGATGGAGCCTGGCACGATGCAGTGAATGGTGCACCGAGTACGCACATAGTGAAGCCTTGCGTAGACGAGGACTCCGCCCGCGGACTGCGTGCACTTTTTGATGAAGCGTACTGCCTGGAACTCGGTAGAAGGTGTGATCTGGTGAACTTCGCCAGCGAGGTGTCAATATTTGATGGCACCTCCGCTTTGGTGATCGAAAGATACGATCGGTTCACCGATGACCAAGGGGTCATTGGGCGAGTCCACCAAGAAGATTTGGCTCAGGCGATCGGTCTTCCGTGGGATGCCGATTCGAAGTTTGAGCACAATCACCCTTACCGTGCCACTCTCAAAAATATGGCAGGTATCTTGAGCCGGCGACGCACAGCTTTCGGGCAAGGCCTTGATGACCGCGAGCAGCTTTTGGCCTACGTCGTGGCAAACGTTGTTTGCGGAAACACTGACGCCCATGGAAAGAATTTCTCCATCCTCCACAGGCCTGATGGGCGTATCGAGTTGGCTCCGTTATACGACGTCACTCCTCAGATTCTTTACTATGGTCGACCCGTCACACTCTCGATGAAGATCGACGGGATCTCGCATCAGCCGCACGTCACCCGCGAACGGTTGATTTCGGAGGCTGCATCGTGGGGGCTCAAAGAGAATCGGGCGTTGGAAATTGTCAATGAGACTTTGGAAAAGCTTCGATATGCCAGCCAAGAAATCGAGCTACGCGGCGGCAGCGAGAAGCTGCCCCTCCTAGTTGCCGGCCATGCTAAAAATCTGCTGAACGGTAGGAAAGCGGCAATTGCCAGTGGACCGATTGCCCTGAGCAATTTGGCACCCATCTCGAAACTTCCTCCAGTGAGAGAACCGTAACCATCCCACACAGGGGGTCTCTGAGCTACCATTCCCAAACCGGTGAAACGCTCAACAGCGAACTTCTCACGCTTGACGCTGTTGCGCTACTGGTTCCGCTCGTATATCGCACTTGGATGATGCAGGTGCAAGGGCACCATGACATCAATCCTTCGACAGGGAACCTCACGGGGGTAAATACTGAAGCAGTTTGAATGCCAAACACCCCTAGATGTGTGAGACCAGCGGATCCGAGAGTCGCAGAAGATCAGTTGTCCTCAAACGCGGACTAGGTGTAGGTAGTGTCCTTAGCAATAACGTTGAATCCCTTTTTGCCGACCCCCGAACAGTTACCTCATGGATTCGCATAAACACGGATCGATTAAACGCCTCAGGGCTGTTGCCACCATCGTGATGGTGGCAACCGCCCCGAGGGATCCAGCTGCGGACCGAGCTAGCTGCTCTTGGCAGGCACAGCCGGGTCCGGTGAACCCTCGGCCTCTGCATGCGGATGACGACGTTCCAAAGAAGCGCCTTCCACATCAATATCCGGCAGGATCCTGTTGAGCCACTTCGGCAGCCACCAGGCCTTGTCGCAGGCTAAGTGCATGAGTGCCGGGATCAAAAGCATGCGAACCACAAACGCATCAACCAGTACGCCGAAAGCCAGGGCAAAGCCGATCGGCCGGATCATCGCGCTGTGTGAGAACACAAAGCCGCCGAAGACCGAGATCATGATGATCGCGGCCGCGGATACCACTGCGCGTCCGGCGCGAACGCCCTGGACCACCGCCAACCGCGAGCTGGCCCCATGGGCGTAGGCCTCGCGCATGCCCGAGCCGATGAACAGCTGGTAATCCATGGCCAGTCCGAAGAGGATTCCGACCAGCAGCGTGGGCAGGAAGTTCAGGATGGGCCCTGGGGTATCAACCCCGAAGACCGCGGAGAACCAGCCCCACTGGTAGATGGCCACCACGCCGCCGAGGGCCGCGAAGTAGGAAAGGATAAATCCGAGCGTGGCAACTACCGGCACAAAAATCGAGCGGAACACCAGAATCAGGATGATCATGGACAGTCCCACCACCACGCCCAGGTAGATCGGCAGGGCTTGGGCAAGCTTCTCTGAGATGTCCACGTTGCCACTGGCCGCACCGGCCACGCCAATCTCAAATTTGCCGTCCAGCGGTGAGAGCCCACGCAGGTCGTGCACCAGGTTTTCGGTGGAAACGCTGGTGGGGCCCTGCGCAGGGATGACCTGGAATGCGGCTACCGTGCGGTCCGTGGAGGTGCCTGCCGGGGCAATAGCAACCACGTCTGGCTGGGCGAAGAGCGCCTCGGCGATCTCGCGCTGGTAAGCCAGCGCCGCCTCGTCGGTGTTGGTGGCGGGAAGGTCGGCGACCACCAGCAGCGGACCGTTCTGGCCTTCGCCGAACCGCTCGGAGATGGCCGAATACGCGCGGTACTGCGTGGTGTCGTGGGCTTCGGAAGACCCGTCGGGCAGGTTCAGCCGCAGGTCTAGTGCTGGAATCGCGAGCACCAGCAAGAGCGCGATAGAGACCACCGCGGTGCCGATGGCGCCCTTGGTGGACATTGCACGCACGGCCTTCTTCGGGGACGGGGCGAGCACTGGTTGCGCCGCTGCACCGGCAGCCAGCGCTGTGCGTTCCTTGCGGCTGAGGATCTTGGTCCCCACCAGTGAAAGCAGTGCCGGGGTCATGGTGATGGCCACCAGCACGGCAATCAGGACGCTGACCGCGCCAACGGAGCCCATAAGTCCCAGGAACGGAATGCGCGTGACATTTAGTGCCAGCAAGGCGATGAACACGGTGGCGCCGGCAAAGACCACGGCATTGCCGGAGGTGCCGTTGGCCAAGGCGATCGACTCGCGGACCGAGTAGCCGTCCTTGAGCTGGTGGCGGTGGCGGTTGATGATGAACAACGAGTAGTCGATGCCCACCGCCAGACCCAGCATTAAGCCGAGCATCGGGGTTACCGAGGACATGTCCAGCACGCTGGACAGCGACATGGCGCCCAGGGCGCCGATGGCAACGCCCACCAGGGCCGTCAGCAGCGGAAGCCCCGCACCGATCAGTGTCCCCAGCATGACTACCAGGACGATTCCGGCGACCAGCAGGCCAATGGCCTCGCCTACGCCAAAGACGCTGGGGATGCCCTGGGAGACCTCGGAGGAGTAGTCGAAGCTGACGCCCGCAACGGGGGCGTCGTCGAATGCCGCAACCAGTTGATCCTTGGTTTCCTGGGCGATATCCATCTGTGCCTCGGTGAAGACCGTGGTGATGACCGCGGCTGTGCCGTCCTGGGACACGTTGCGGATTTCGGCCGCCATCTCCAGCAGTGAGGCGCCCTGCTCAAGGGACTCTTGCTGTGCCTCAAGCTCGGCGGTGTTTTCTTCAAGTGCTGCGCGTTGCTTCTCCAGCTCGGCGGCGCCGGCGTCCAGCTGGGCAAGCTGCGCGTCGAATTGGGCCTTGGCCGGCTCGTACATGCCGGCCGCCTTGGCCTGGCTGATGGCCTGCTCGAGCTGTTCGCGCCCGGTATTCAGTTGGGCCTCGGCATCATCAAGTTGGGTGGTGCCCGCAGTTAGCTGCTCACGGGCGTCGGCGATTTGGGCCTTGCCATCCTTGATGTCCTTGGCCTGCTTGCTGCGCTCGGCCTCGCTGGCAAAGGGATCAACGATGGTTTCGATGCCATTGATCGTGGTTGCCTTGGTGATGATCTTGCTGATTGCTTTTTCCTGCGCCGGCGTGAAGGCCTTGCCGTCGCTGGTTTGGGCTACGACACTGCCGGTGCCGCCCGAAGCCTCGGGGAACTTCTCGGCAAGCTTGTCGGTGACCTGCGCGGTGGGGGTGCCGGGAATCGACATGGCGTTTGACAGCGTTCCGCCACCCAGCGCGAAGGCCACGCCCACGGCCAGCAGTACCGCGAACCACGCGGCCAGGATTTTTCGTGCATGGCGGGCGGAGCCGCGTCCAAGACGATACAGAAATTCAGCCATGAGTCCTTCGTAGTTTGTTGTAAAAGATGCTTCTTAGTGGAGTTAGTGGGACCCAAACCCGGTGCGCAGCGAGCTAATCAGCCGGTCGACAAGTTGTGACCACAGCTTCCTGGATTCCGGTGAGTCGACGGCGCCGCAGACCGAGATCCAGTGCAGGTAAATCACCAGCAAGCCGTTGGTCATGGTGCTGACCAACAAACCCGCCTCAAGCGGATCCGCATCGGGGTGCCGGCCGTGCAATTCCCGCCCGAGGTGTTCATTAATTTCGGTAAACGCGCGTCCGGCCATTTGAGCCTGACGTGGCGTAAGCCGGGGATCATCGCTGCCAAGGACCTTTGTCAGGTAGACCATGGCGTTGATCAGATCGGCTTGGCGAAAGGTCTGTGCAAGATCATCAAAAATGGGGACCTTGGCACTGCCGGACGCCGGCGAAATGGAGGCAAGGTGTTCAACGACCCGTGTGAGTTCTTTGCCGCATGCCTCAATGATCACGTCATCGAGGGAGGCGAAATGGTTGAAGATCGTGCGGCGGGAGACATTTGCTGCAAGTGCCAAGTCGTCAACGGAGAACTCACTGCTCTGACGCTCGCGCATGATTCTCGAGGCGGCGTCGATGATCGACTGGCGATGCTTTGCCTTGATCTCGGTACGGCGGTCAACCGCCGTCAGGGGAGTATTCACCTAATTACACTAAGTGCATCGATGCATTCAGTGCAACTATCTAGCGGCAGGTGTGATGCGACTCTCGCGGGTCTGTGTCACGGACGGAATTAGAGTCCGGGCTCAGCGTCCATCATGGTGTTGCACAATGGTGCTGATTAGCCGGTTCAGGCGCATGGCCAGCTGGAGGTCCAGATTTCGTGAGGAATCTTTCCACCCCGGCCCAATGAGCTTGTCGATACGCTCCAGTCGGTTATACAAGGTATTGGCGTGGATATATAACGCTGCGCAGGTGCGCACATGCATCCGATAGTGCGCTGCACAGTATTATTCGGTGGAACTAGGCGTGCTGGATTGAATTCAGCGGAGAGTTACGGGGCAATAGAACTAAGACCATGGCTAAGCCAAGGGTCCCGAAGAACACGCTCACCCACCAGGTGGAAGACCAACCTCCAGTGAGGACTACCAGCCACGCGACAAGCATGGGACCGGTGAAGTTCCCGATATTAAAAATCTGCTGCATCAGGCCCATGGCCGCTGGGGCCGAGCCGCCTTCCGGCGCCAGATCCACCGCCAAGCGAGTCATCGTGGCAGGAACCGCGGCACCGCATAAGGAGAACAGTCCCACACACAGCACCTGAACGAGGACCAGAGTTTTCGGGTAATCGATCGCGAAAGTCAGCACGGCCGTCACGGCCATGATCACATATGAGCCCAACAACAAGTGCTTGCCGGCGATGCCACGTTGCAGCAGCACTCCGGTGATGATTGCCCCGAGGGCGTTCAGCCCGCCGACTACAGCCGAGAATAATCCCCCGAGAATCGGTGACAGCCCGTCTTCACGGAAAATGGTGGGCAAAAATCCAACGATCGCCATCCACTGCACCGTGTAGCAGCCAAAGATGAGGCCGCTGACCCAAACTCGGCCAGAAGAAGCGGTGACCGCGATTTTTCGGAAGGCGGATTTGGTGCTCGAACCTCCGCCCGGGTCGGTGGCGGAGACGAATTTGAGAATCAATGCAATCGGTACAAGCGTGAGCAGTCCCAGGATGAACCACCAGGTCTGCCATGAGATGAATTGCAGGGAAATTGCGGTTCCCAGAATGCCGAAGAACGTTGCAATACCCATGAACGCAGCCCACCAGCCCACCGCAAGATTCATCCGTTTTAAAGGTGCATGGGCGCGGACCAAACCAGGGCCCATTACGCTGCACATGATGACGCCGGCACCTTCAATGATGCGTGTCCCTAGGAGCATGCCAGCGCTGGGGGAGAACGAGCCGAGAATTGAACCGCAAACCAGCAATATCAGGCCGAGCAGCATGATCTTTCGTTGGGAGTAAATTTCTGCCAGCAACGACATGGCCAAACCGCCAACCATGCCGGCAACTTGAACAACACCGAGCAGCACTCCGGAAAGAAATAGCGAGATTTGTAGTTCTTCTTGCAGTACCGGAATCGCCGCTGGAAGCTTCCAAATATGCAGGGCCGCCATAACTCCTGCGAAGACAGTGATAATCCACGCAGAGTCGGTGCGCTGGTGAGTATCGACTGAATTGTTCGTTGAGTTCATGACTTTTCCTTCCACGTCGGATCAGGCCATCTAGCGACCGTGATCCAAGGCATACACCGTGGATTCTTTCACGACCTATCCCAAAGCTTGGCTTTGTAACGTCATATGCTGTTCGACCCAGTATTTAAGAATCCTTGGGATTTCATGGATTTCCTAGCCAGTCTCGATCTTTCGCACTTAGAATTGCGAAAAATGGAGTGAGGAGGACTTGTCCTCGAACTCAACGGAAGAAGTGCAAGCCAGCTGAATTTGCCAACGCACGAATGCGAGAAATGATCATGGATAGTGTTGGAACCCTGAGCCCTTTCAACTCACCAACGGTGAAGCTGGACAGGCTGTTTGATGCACCAGGTATTGAGATTTTTGCCAAGCTGGATTTACTGCAGCTTTCCGGAAGCACCAAGGAACGCACGGCAGGAAGCCTGATCGATTCCTTTATGCAATCGGGGCAGTTGCAACCGGGCGGAATGGTCATTGAATCAACCTCCGGAAATCTAGGCATTGCCCTGTCCCGGCAATGTGTAGTTCGCGGCATCAAATTTGTGGCGGTAGTCGATGAGAACGCGAACAAGTCTGCATTGGACATTATGCGTGCCTATGGTGCCACGGTTGATCTGGTGGTGAACCAGCCTGACGGCAACAAGCTCGCAGCTCGCCGGCAACGGGTTGCGCAACTGTTGGCCGAGAACCCTGGTTCCGTCACTACGAACCAGTACGGTTCACCGCACAATCCTGCAGCACATTTTTCCTCTACGATGCCGGAGATCATGGAGGCGGTAGATGGCCGCCTGGACATGTTATTTGTCGCCACCAGCACTACCGGCACAATTCTAGGATGCCAAAACTATGTGCGCGAGCATGGGCTTTCAACGAAGCTCATTGCCGTGGATGCCATGGGCTCGGTGCTATTCGGTGGCGAATCCGGAAACAGGCGTTTACCCGGTCTGGGCGCAGGAATTGTTCCGGAGCTGGCATTGCAGGCGACGCCAGATCGGGTGTTCCGGATCCCGGAAATTGACATGGTGCGTGGCTGTCGGACGCTTGCCCGCCGTGAAGGAATTCTTGCCGGCGCATCCACCGGGGCAATAGTCTCCGCCATGGGGCAGCTACTCCCGGAAATTCCCCAAGGATCACGCATTGCCTTCTTGGTTCATGATTCGGGGGTTCCATACCTGCATAGCGTGTACAACGACGACTGGGTTCGCGAACAACTGGGTGAAGAACCAGACAGCGTAGAGGCGCTGCAGCGAGAAGAGCTTTCGGCTTCATGACCCGCATAGCCATGATTGGCGGCGGTCCGAAATGCCTGTTCGCTTTGCTAGAGCTCAACGACTGCCTTGACGAGCAAATTGCCCGGACGGTTCAGGTTGATGTTTATGACCCTTATCTGCCCGGTGCCGGACGAGTCTGGAATACCAAGCAACCACGGGAACTCAAGCTGAACGTCAACGCGCGCATTATTGATGCCTCTTCAAGCTTGTGCTCGCAGACTTTCAACCAGTGGAGAAGCGCGGATGGTCCTCGCACGCAGGAGGATACGTATCCACCACGGGCGCTGGTTGGCGAATATCTAAGCGAGCAGTTCGAACGTTTGAGGAAGCACGGCAATCTGCAGGTAGCCCACCGAGCTTTGGCCGTCGGCACGTTGGTGCGTAGTGGCTCCTGCTGGGAGGTCACCACGCAACGGGGTAATGAACTCTATGACGAGGTAGTGATAGTCACTGGGCACGGGCTTGCCGGTTACCGGGCAGAGAATTCTCCGGAAGGGTCACTTGCGGCAGCCGGGCTCACTGTAGAACGCAGGGCCGGCAGTGACGACGGGGTTCTGGCGGGAAGCCACGTGCTTTGTCGGGGAGCGGCGCTCACCGCCTATGACGTAATTCTGTCCCTGACCGAGGGGCGTGGTGGAACCTGGGCGGCCCAAACAACGAACGGTCTGTCGGGCCTGCGTTATCTGCCTAGCGGGGATGAGCCAGAACGAATCACCATGACCTCACGGAACAACATTCCTATGAGTCCAAAGCCCCAAAGTGTTCCGGCGAACCTGCAAAGCACTCTTGAAGCCTATAAGGAGAAAGTACTTCTGTGGGGCACCACCGATGGGGCTACCCACGAGGTGAACGTGTTGTGGCAGATCCTGCTTTCCTGCACCAAAGACTGTGCGGAACTCAGCGGGGTTCCCGCCAGCAAGAAGTCTTTGTGGGAAACCCTGCAAGCGGGCCGCTCAGAGCACATGCAAACTATGGGCGGCCCGGCCGAACAACTGCGCAGGAGCTTGCGTGCAAACCACGGTTTGGAAACTCCCACCCACGAATGGGTCTGGGCTATTGTCTGGTCCGGGGTTTATGCCCAGCTGGTTAGCGCGCTAGCAAGAATCCCCTGGCGGACAGGGGAGCGTGAACATTTCAGCTGCTTGGCCGCAAACCTGGAACGCATGGCCTTCGGCCCACCCGAGCCCACCGCGTTTAAGCTGTTGGCTCTGTTCGATGCAGGATTGCTCAACCAAGCACTCTTTAATAAGCCGGTTGAAGCCGGTGCCGTGTTCATCGATGCCGTGACCGCGCCGGCAGGAGTGCTCGCCGGGCCGGCACCGGATGGTCAGCCTGCAAACACCTTGTTCAACGGTTTGCTTGCCCACGGTGAGGTGCTGATCCGTTCCGGGGAACGCGGATTATTGACGGATACCGACGGTACATGCCTGAACGCGCGCGGAGAACGCAACGAGTCGCTAGCCGCCTTGGGCAGACCTACCGAGGACCCCACACTTGGGCACGACACCCTGAACCGAACCCTGCATCCGGAGTACCGGGGTTGGGCTCAAAGAATTGCCCGAAAAGTCACCACCGAAAGCCAGAAAGTAGCTCATTGATGCCACCGCTGATGTACGGAACTGCCCAGCTCACCGCGCGCCTGGAACCATGGATGGAAGACCTCCTGGCGGATCCGCTCCTCTGCCAAGAATTGATCAAACAGTACGGGTCACCGCTGAACCTCCACGACTTCACTCCCATGAGCCGAAATATCACCGAGCTGCGAGAAGCTGCGGCGGAACATGACGTTGATTTCCAGATCTATTTGGCGCGCAAGGCTAATAAGACCCTCGGGGCCATCGACCAGGCAGTGGCCCAAGGATGCGGGGTGGATGTAGCCAGCTTCCACGAGCTCGACCAGTGCCTGAAACGTGAAGTGCCAGCAGACTTGTTGATCGTCACAGCTGCGGTAAAGTCATCGGCACTGCTCAAGCTGGCGGTAGAGAAGAACGTTGTGCTGAGCCTGGACAATGTTGATGAGGCTTTAGAGCTGCTGGATGTTGCAGCGCAGTCCGGTCACCGGGTTCGGGTGGCTTTGCGCCTCGCCTCCACAAACCCAACGATTGCTCCCACGCGTTTCGGGCTCCGTGCGGAGCAGTGGCTGGAGTTTCTTAGATCTGAGGAGCGAACCGAGAGCTTAGAGGTGTGCGGCATCCATTTCCACCTCAACGGGTATAGCGGGGAGCAACGCGCAGTGCTATTACATGAGTCCCTCACGCTAATTGATGCACTGCGAAACCAAGGCCATGCACCACAATTTGTGGACATGGGCGGGGGGATCCCGATGTCCTATCTGGATGATGCCGCGCAGTGGGCAGAGTTCTGGAAGGCGCTCGCCGATCTGCCTGAAGGCGACGAATCCCTGACTTGGAAGTCTGACCGGTTAGGTGCTAACGGCAGCCAACCAAGTAGCGCCGTGTATCCGTACTACCAGCAACTGATCCGTGGAGAATGGCTGGGCAGGATTCTTGGAACCACCCCCGGCGAGGACAACCAATCGGTGGCCCAGATGCTCAACGAACGTGGCATTCAGCTGCGTTGTGAACCGGGGCGGACGCTCTTGGATGGGTGCGGTTTAACCCTCGCGGAGGTTGCCTTCACCAAGACTCGTAGCGACGGGGTCCCGATTGTGGGCTTGCATATGAACCGCACCCAATGCCGTTCAACTTCGGCAGACTTTTTAGTGGACCCAATCCTTCTTCAGTCGGCCACTCCGCGCCGGGAGCGCATACCCGGTAGTGGATTCTTGGTGGGCGCATATTGCATTGAAGAAGAACTGATCTTGCGCAGACGCTTCGAATTTCCGCAAGGCATTGCGGCGGGAGACCTCGTGGCTTTCCCAAACACCGGCGGCTATCTGATGCATATTATCGAAAGCGCTTCTCATCAGCTGCCCCTAGCCAACAACCTTCGGCGCGGTAGCCAGGGGTGGGTTCGAGACGATATCGACTCGATGATTCTGAGCTGAATATTCTTCGCTGGAATTCCTACATAACCCCATGGCCCAGCCAAATGGTTGGGCCACGGGGTTACGGACTCGGCATGACTTTACGCCCACCCGCGCGAGGTCATCCAGTGCGTTGGCCGCGCACCCCGATACCAGACGGTCGCGTCAACCCTCGCGCGGCTCGATCGCTGCCACCTCGACGGTTTCCAACCTTGGGTGCAGATGGTCTTGGTGCTCCACCACTCCGGTGACCCAGCTGATCACCAGCCCGTCCTCGGTGTCCTGAAGGATGGCTAGGTTGTTGTCGAACCACGGCCCCAAGATGCCGTCCCAGCGAAAGGGCGGGTCCGGCACGTGTGAGGTTCGAGCCACCCAAGCCCCGAACGGGACGGCCGGACCCAAGGCCAAGGCTGCGGCAAAGTAGCGCATCAACCGGGGCAGTGGGTTGCGGATGGGCGAACACACAGCTTGTATGATCCTGCTCCCGGTCTCGCGTTCGACTTCCGAGACATAGGAGAAATGCACGTCGCCGGAGAGGAATGTGACGGACTGCGGGGCGGGGCCGCGCTTGCCGTCGGCGACCTCGGTGGCCCACCGGGCCACATCCTGGAAGCTTTTTTGGAAGGCCGCCCAATGTTCAAGATCCACGGCCCGGCGCAGCCGTTCGCCGAGCCACGCCCGGGCCGGGCCGCGTTGCCCGGAGGAGTAAACCTCGTTCCACGCTTCCACGTGATGCAGTCCCATGGGCAGTAAGAAGGGCAGTGAGGTAGCGACCAGCAGGTGGCGGAATCCTCCTTGCATATGTTCGTCGAGCCACGCATTTTCCGGTGGATCAAGCAGGGCACGCGCTTCGGGGTCAAGGCTGCGCGCGGCACGGGAGTCCACCACGATCAACCGCACCGTATCCCAGTCGCGGCAGTAGCTGAAGCGGTATTCTTCCGGTGCGTCATCAACGCGCTCGGCGAACCGGTCCAAATCGGCGGTGATATCAAGTTCTTCGGGGCCGGTGTGTGCCTTGATGCGTTGCCACAGTGGATCTGCAGCCCGCCCCTCGGGGGAGAGGTTGCCTAAGTGCTGATAGATCCAATATGAGCCGAGGCCCGCAACAATGCGTTCGTGCCACCAGCTTCTCTGCTCCATATCCTGCTTCCAACTCAGCGAGGAGTTCCAATCGTCGCGGATATCATGGTCATCAAAGATCATGGCGCTGGGCAGGGTGGAAAGAAGCCAACGGTTGGCCGGGTCCGACCAAGCCAACCGGTACAGGTGGGCGTATTCCTCAAAGTCCTTCAGCTCCGCCCCGGGTTCGTCCCTGATATCGCGCCGGCTACGGATGAACTCGCGCATCTGGACACTGGTGGAGTCCGCATAAACCTGATCCCCGAGGAAGAGCATCAAATCCGGCCACGGTCCGTGTTCTGGGCTCGCCATGTTCAGGGCGTAGGCGCGCATCGCGTCAACACCGTGGCTGCGGTTGCCCGCCGCATCGTGCGGAATGCTGGTGCGGCAGGACCCGAAGGCCAGCCGTGGCTTCTTGGCCGGGTCGATAGTGGCGATGAATGATTCGGGGAAGCCATCCTCGCGCGGCCAGGCCCGTTCCCCATCCAGATGCACGCTGTAGGGATAAACGCTTCCAACCTCCAGCCCCGTCACCTCAACCAACGCATAGTGGTGGCCGTGGGCACCAAATGTCGGCGCACGCCAGGTTTCTTCACCGCAGCGGACCTCGACGGTGCCAGACCGAGCTGTCTCCACCCAGATACTGGCGGAGGTGTCATCCACGTGGCGCAGCATCGGGCCTAGTAAAAGGTCCGGATCGCTTCGGTGGCTCATCGATTTCCCTTCCTGACTGGTGCAGGTAAACCCAGAATGGCACAACAACATCGTTGGGGATAGGCCCGGCCGCCGGGCACCGGAGCAGATGATGCATAGGATGGGCTGATGAATAAATCCCCGTATCGCCAAACCCGCAGCCGCCTCGTGGCCGCCGCGCCTTCAGAGATCTTCGAACTGCTCAGGGATCCCGCCATGCACCCGGTCATCGACGGCTCCGGAACGGTGCGGGCCTCGAACGCACAGGGAAGTAAGCTCACCCTGGGCAGCGAGTTCGGCATGCAGATGCGCCTGGGTATCCCGTACCGGATCAGCAATACCGTGGTGGAATTCGAGCAAGACCGGCAGATCGCCTGGCGGCACTTCAGCGGGCATCGGTGGCGCTACGAGCTGGAAGCCGTCGGGTCAGGGACGCTGGTCAGCGAAACCTGGGACGCCAGCCGGTTACGGCACAAGTGGCTGCTGCGGCTGATGGGCTTCACCCGGAGCACCGGCCCCAATATGGAACGCACCCTAGAACGGCTGGCCGCGCAGTTCCCCGAGGACACCGAGTAAGGAGCCTTTTGCCCTGATTAGCTCGTCGATGACGAGGCAAAACACCGTGCAGCGCCATGCGTCACCGGGCCCATCGGCGGTCCGCTGGGGAAACACAGCAATCCGGGGTGGATCAACCCGGACTTCTTCACCATCGAGCGAGTGCTGGTGCTCCTCAGTGAGGTAGACACCCGGTTGGCCGTCGTCTCCAAGAAACGCCTGCCGGCTCAACGGCTACGCCTTAGCCTGTTATTCGGACTGGACCGTGCCGTTCGCCACGGGCGCCGAATTCGAATACCCGGTACAGCACTGTCCTGGCTGGCGGTAAACCTACTGATGGCGTTCATGAACTTCGAGGCGTGGAAACACTTCTTCACCTTCACCGAGGACCGCGGCGCGGGTCTCGCCTCTACTGGCACTTTCGGCATCAGTCCTATACGGCACGATGGCCGCGGCACCTGTGGCACACAGGACATTCCAGAAAGCCTGGCCGGCACAAGCTTGCTCCGGCCGATAATTACCCAGCTGCTTCCGCGGTTCGCGCTGGACGACGCCAGATGACCCGGCACAACTCCACATCTGGCCCGCGCCGGTGGTTGGAACTCCGGATCTCTTAGCAAAGCCCATATCATTGCCCTATGACGCCGCCGCTGACACATATGACTGCACCCGCGATTCTCGCCCACCTTCGTTCTGCAGCCATGGCATTGGTTCCGGCCGAGCGCCGGGTGGCCGAGGTGCTGCTGGCAAGGCTTGCCGAGGTTCCTGGCTATTCGGCCCAAGATGTTGCCGGGGCTGCGGGTTGCTCCACCGCCACGGTGGTGCGTGCCTGCCAACGGCTGGGGTTCACCGGCTACCAACAATTCCGCACCGAAATCACCCGCCATGCGGTGGCCTTGGCCGAGCTGGATCCAGGCGCTCGGGAAAGCCGCCGGGACGACGTGGATCCCGGTCCCGGCGCGGTGCTCAGGGAAGATTCCGTAGCGCCGGGTCTGCCCGGCGACCAAGAGAGGTTGTTGGAGCAGGTCTTTGCCGCTGCTCGCGAGGATTTGCAGGCTACCCAGGCGATGCTGGACAGGGCCGAATTTACCCGTGCGGTTGACATGCTTTCCACCGCCGGCACGATCCTGATGCTCGGCACCGGAGGCTCCTCGATCCCGGCACAGGATGCGGCACTGCGCTTCACTATGGCCGGGCGGCAGGCCACCGCTCCGAGTGATGTGCTGGCCCAGCAATTCACCGCACGTCTGCTGGAACGCGAGGACGTGTGTGTGGCCATCAGTTTTTCCGGCGCTAACCGCCATACCCTGGACGCAGTTGACGCGGCCCAGCTTGCAGGTGCCCGGGTCGTTGCCGTGACCAGCACCGGGCTGAGCCCACTGGCCAAGCTTGCCGACGCCTGTCTGGTCACCGGCACAGCCAGCGCCGCCTCCGAGATCCTCTCCAGCCGGGTGGCGCACATGCTGGTGCTTAACGCCCTGAACCTTGCGGTGCAGCAACGTGCGGGACAACCCGGTTTCGGCCCGTCTAAGGCCTTGGCCGGGCTGCTTTCGCGGACGTTGCAGGGACACGAAGAGGCCCTTGACTGACTTCCCCCTCAGTCCTGGATGAATTCTTATTTGTCCGGACACCCACAGGTGGGAAACAGTTAATCATCCGGTCATCTGGAGAGGATGAAATCAATTTGTAACGAAGTTTCCCCGCCGGGGGAACGAGGTAACGAATTGAGGAATGATCCTGCATGCCGAGCATCTTGGAAGCCAGCACCGCGGTGCCGAACCTGCGCCAGGTCCCCTCCACAGGACTCGGCAGGTTATACCGTTCGGCGGCCCCCAACGCACTGGATGCCGCCGGCATCCGAGAACTTGAGGCACTGGGTGTAAGCACGATAGTGGATCTGCGCGAGCCCTTCGAGAGTGCCGCACGCCCGGACTTCCTCCCCGCCGGTACCGCATATCTCCAGGTGCCGCTGTATCGCGGAGCGCTGCCCCTGTCCACACCCATTGAACAGGTCTACCGCGGATTGCTCAACGACCGCGGCACGGAAATAGCCAAGGCGGTCAGCGCCATTGCGACGTCCCTGCCCTCCGGTGTGCTGCTGCACTGCGCCGCGGGCAAAGACCGGACAGGATTAGTGGTGGCGTTGGTCTTGGAGGTCGCAGGGGTACCGCGGAAAATGATCCTTGATGACTATGCGCGCAGTGCCGCAAACCTACCGGACAGCTTCCGCGAGCGAGTGAACCAGGAACTGGCCTCCGCGCTGGGCGACGGTGACGAATTGCAGGCGGCACTGCACCTGCACCTACAAAGCCCGGCCCCAGCCCTTGCCGGAGCCCTTGACCTTGTCGCCGAACGCTTCGGTTCCGCCGCCTGCTACCTGCTGGCCCACGGTTTGGCACCCGCCGAGCTGGAAATATTACGCCAAGAGTTGGCTGGCCCCAGCGCATGAGCCAGCGTCAGGCCACCCTAGTCCAACTGACCGACACCCACCTGTTGGAGGGCGAGAAGCTGCTGCACGGACGGATCGACACCTGGTCCCGCACCGTCGCGGCGCTGAGCGCCGCCGCCCACTTCGCTCCCGACGCGGTGCTTGTTACTGGAGACATCGCCGACCGCGGCCAACAGATCTACAACCGCGCCGCCAGGCTCTTCGAACGGGCCGAACAGGAACTGGGATGTCCAGTCATCGTGGTGCCGGGCAACCACGATCCGGCCGGCGCGGTGGGAGCGGGCTTCAACCGCACCCGCCAGGCCGGTGGCCCGTTCCCAGCCGACACCGTGCACGAGGTGGCCGGCCTGCGGATCATCGGGCTCGAAAGCCACGGGTTCGGTCAAGCTCAGGGCACGCTGACCCAGGAGCAACTGCAATGGCTGCTCGGCGTGCTGGCCACACCCGCACCGGGTGGAAGCGTGCTGGCCATGCACCACCCGCCCATTGACGCAACTCTGCCCGGGCTGGTCGGTCGCGGGCTGGCCAACCCGGCGCAGCTTGCCGCGGTGCTCGAGGGCAGTGATGTGCACGCGATCCTCTGCGGGCACTACCACCTGCCCAGCACCGGGAACCTCGGGGCCATCCCGGTGTGGGTCGCCCCGGCGGTCTCCTACAACCACAACATCTTTGCCCCTTCGCATCTGATCCAGGGCTTGGACACCAGCTGGATCAGCGTCGTGAAGGTTGGCGGCTCCACGCTGTCGGCCAGCCCGGTGCAGGTGGCCACCGCCGCGGCGGTGTTCACCCGTGAGGTTGCTGTGCCTGTGAGGCAACCCGTGCTGCTGTAGCGGCTCCCACATATCCCCTTTTCACCACTCGCATGCCGCACCTTTTCAGGGCGGCACTTCTAAGGAGAAGAAATGAAAAAACGCTTCAACATTCTGGCCCCGATGCTGCTGATTCCCGCACTTGGCCTGACCGCCTGTGCCGGCAGCGGGGACCCTGCCGGCACCGCAGACGTATCGGAAACCAAGACCCTCACCGTCTATACCTCCGAGCCGCAAGCCAAGATCGACCAGATCGTGGAGGCCTTTGAAAAGGCCAACGACGGCACCAACGTCGAGGTCTTCCGCGCCGCCACCGGCGAACTGAAGACCCGCATCGCCACCGAGAAGCAGTCCGGAAAGATCAGCGCCGACGTGATCCTCGCCGCCGATGTCCCGACCTTCGAGACCTACGCCGCCGAGGGCACGCTGGCCAAGCTGGACATCAGCAACGCCGCCGAGCTTGATAAGAAGTTTGTTGACGAGGAAGGATTCTGGGTGGGCACCCGCATCATCCCCACCATCATCGCCTACAACACCGGCGCCCTCACCGAGGGTCCGGCCAGCTGGGCGGCACTGACCGAGGAAACGTATAAGAGCAAGATCGCCATGCCTAACCCCGACGTCTCGGGTGCAGCTGCGTTCAACACCGCGGTGTGGTTCCAGGAAGCTGGCCTAGGCCAGGACTGGCTGGAAAAACTGGTAGCCAATGAGCCAACAGTGCTGGAAAGCAACGGACCGGTCGGCCAGGCGGTGGCCGAGGGCAGCTCCGAGGTTGGCATCGTGGTCGACTACGTGGCCCGTGAACTCGCCGCCAAGGGTTCGCCCATTGCCGTGGGCTACCCGAGCGACGGTGTCCCCTACGTCTCCCAGCCTGCCGGTGTCTTTGCCGACTCGGTAAACCAGGAGCTTGCCAACGACTTCGTGGACTTCTTGGTCTCCAAGGAAGGCCAGGAGCTGGCAGTGGAGCAGTCCTACCTGCCGGTCCGCGAGGATGCAGGTGTGCCCGAGGGTGCCCCTGCCCTGAGTGAGATCAACCTGCTGGACCCGGACCAGGAAAAGATCGCCGCCGGCCAGACCGAAGCAGTTGACTTCTTCAACTCGCTGCTGAAGTAACACCTTGACCATGACGACCCACAGCATTGCCGCCACCGGTTCGGCGACCGAGACGAGAACCGACGCGGACGGAAGCTCCGCGCCGCCTCCGTCCGCTCAGCAGGCTTCCAACGCCGGAGCAAAACGGCGCCGGGTGCGGGAGCGCGACGGACTCGGTGCCCTGCGCACCGGGGTGTGGGTCGTTTTGGCGTTCCTGGTTGGCCTGCCACTGGTGGCCCTGGCGCTCCAAGGAATTCAACCCGAATCACGACAGGTCTTTGGGGACAGCGCCGTGGCCGAGGCGGCACTAAACTCGGTGGCCAGCGCGACCGGTTCGGCGCTGCTGGCCACCCTGGCCGGTGTGTTTCTGGCCGTGGTGCTCGAACGCTGCAACATCCCCGGCCGGGGCGCCCTGCGTTGGCTGGTACTGCTTCCCTTCCTGATCCCGCCGTTTATCGGGGCCATGGCCTGGATGGCGCTGCTCGGAGCTAACGGACCGGTGAACAAGACGTTGGCCTCGCTGGGCATCGATGCACAGCTGAGCATCTTCGGCGGGTGGGGAGTGGTCTTCCTGCTGGCCGTGCATTCCTACCCGATGGCCTACCTGGTCATCGCCGCCGCAATGCGGCGCATCCCGGGGAACCTGGAGGAAGCGGCCCGCATCTCCGGGGCCGGCACCGCCCGGGTGTTGGGCACCGTGACCTTGCCGCTGCTGGGCCCGGGACTATTGGCGGCATTTGTGCTGACGCTGGTGGCAAACCTGTCTGACTTCGGGATCCCGGCGTTGATCGGGTTGCCCGAACGCTATACGACACTGACCACGCTGGTGTACCGCTACCTGGCTTCCAGCACCACCAGCAACCCGTTGCCCGCCGTCTCCGCGATTGGACTGCTGCTGTTGGTACTTGCCGTTCTTGCGGTGCTGGCCCAACGCAAGCTGCCCTCCGGCAGCCAGCTGGGTAGTGGGGGAACCGGCATGAAACTGGAACTGGGCGCCGCACGGATCCCCGTGCTGGTGCTGTTGTGGCTGTGGGTCGGCATCATCTGCCTGGTGCCGTTGCTGGCATTGGCCAGCCAAGCGCTGCTCCCAGCCCCGGGCGTCCCTCTGACCTTGGAGAACTTGACCCTGGAAAACATCATCCGCGCCGCAACCTCGCCGAATGCCGTCTCCGGGATGGGTAACTCGTTGCTGCTGGCCGGGGGAGCGGCGGTGTGCTGCACGGTCCTGGGCCTCGGCATCGCGCTGCTGCTGACCCGCGGTAAACACCGCAGTAACGGTGCCCTGGACGTGGTGGCAACCCTTCCCCAAGCCCTGCCCGGCTTGGTGATTGCCGTGGGCTGGCTGCTCATCGCCCCGATGCTAGGGATCTTCAACACCTCCTGGGCGATCCTGGGAGCCTACATCATGGCGTTCATGGCATTGGTGGTGCAATCGGTGCGCGCGCCCCTGGCCTCGGTGTCAAGCACGCTGGAGGAAGCTGCCCGCACCGCCGGCGCCTCGCCGTTGCGCGCCCTGCTGGATGTCTCGGCCCGCCTAGCGGTTCCCGCAGCGCTCACCGGAGGGGTGGTGGTGCTGCTGACCGCGGTGCGCGAACTGACCATTTCCATCCTGCTGGTGGCCCCTGGCACCCAGACCCTGGGCGTAAGCATCTTCAACCTGCAGCAGTCCGGCGACTACGGGGGAGCCTCCGCGCTGGCCCTGTTAGTGGCCCTTGCGGGGATCCTGGGTCTCTCCGCGACCGCGGCACTGGCCAACCGCCGTACCGACACATAGCAAAATCATGAAAGGGGGCCATTATGGCCACCATTAAAATGAGAAATCTTGGCCTCGTTTACCCCAACGGGCACGTGGGCCTAGACGGGATCGACCTAGACGTACGAGACGGGGAATTCCTGGCGCTGCTCGGACCCTCGGGCTCGGGCAAGACCACACTGCTCCGCACCATTGCGGGGTTCCTCCGCCCGTCCGCCGGTTCCCTTTCCATTGACGGGAAGGACATAGCGGGGGAAGGAACATGGATGCCTCCCGAGAAGCGCGGGCTGGGCATGGTGTTCCAGGACCATGCAATCTGGCCCCACCTTTCCGTGGCCGGTAATGTCGGCTACCCACTAAAGCTCTCCGGTATTCCCCGGGCACAACTCGCCCACCGGGTGGCCGAGGTGCTTGAACAGGTGGGTTTGGCCGAGTACGCCAAACGGAAGCCTGCCGCGCTCTCCGGTGGACAGCGCCAGCGCGTCGCCCTGGCCCGGGCCATTGTCGCCTCGCCGAAGGCGCTGCTGCTGGACGAGGCACTCTCCGCACTGGATGAACCGCTACGGGCCAGGCTCCGGCTGGAACTGCGCGCCCTGACCCGCGAACAGGGGCTGACGGCGGTGCACGTGACACATGACAGGGCCGAGGCACTCGGGTTGGCAGACCGTGTAGTGGTGCTGAACGAGGGAAGGATCCAGCAGGTGGGGACCCCGGCCGAATTGTTGGAAAACCCAGCCAACTCTTTTGTCGCATCCTTTGTCTCGGACGCCACGCTGTTCCCCGGCACGCTGGTGGACGGCAACTTCCACGCCGACCACCCCGGGGCCAGGTTCAACAAGCACATGGAGGTGCACCGGAATCCGGGCATTAAGTTTGTGGGAGTGCCGCAAACCGCAGTGTCGCGCTCGCGCCGCGCCGTGGCGGCGGTGGCTCCCACCGGGTTGCGGCTGGAACCTGTTGAGAATCGCGGAATCGGGACAACGGCGGGCCGTGCCCCGCTGGCTCGCGTCACTTCGGCGCTCTACGGCAGGCATGGATATGAAACCAGCGTGGATTGGGCTGGCACAGCGCTGCGCGTGCTGGTGGACGGCTGGGTCCCCACGGAAGGGCAGCTGGTTCGTCCGGTGATCGAATCGGCGCACGTGTTCTGTGAGGAAGCTGGCGCCGCCGAGGGCCGGGCAGCATGAACCCGCAGGCATGGGCCTTGGTGCGGCACGGTGAAACCGCATGGAACCGCGCCTCACGCCTGCAAGGCAGGGCAGACATCCCGCTGAACGATACCGGCCGGGCGCAGGCGCTGGCCACGGCCGAGGCGCTCGCCGAGGCCGGCCCCTGGGACTTGGTGGTCAGCTCCACCCTGGGACGTGCGCGCGAAACCGCACGGATCATCGCGCACCGGCTTGGAACCGGTGCCGTGGTTGAGGTTCCCGCGTTGGTGGAGCGCGACTACGGGCCGGCGGAGGGCACAGACATTGCCGGTTTCGACGAGCGGGCCAAGGCCGAGCTGATGGAGGCCGGGGAAAGCGCCGCGTCGGTGGTGCTGCGTGGCACCGCGGCCCTGGCCGGATTGGCGTCGGCCCATGCAGGAAAGCGGTTGGTGGTCGTCAGCCACGGCACGCTCATCCGTCTGGTGCTCTCATCCCTGCGAGGGGTGGATCATCCGCGGGTGGAAAACGGGGAAGTCGTGGAGCTTGACGCGGGGCTACTGTTGGATCTCGACGAAAGACTGTCGCAGAAACGGTAAAAATCCCTGCCCCGACCGGAAATTGCAGGTGGTTCAGATTAGTGCTGCACCCAGGGCAAGCAACCAGATCACACCGTAGAAAATAAGTTTTTGCATGGTGTCTAACCAATGCATGGCTATGGAGGCAGTTCCCAGAAACTTTTCTCGGGTATTCGCGGAGGGCACAACAGGTATGTAGCTTCGGCAAGCATTGTGAGCCAAATTCGAGGCGGGTCCGATTCTTGGGAATATCGAAATATATTCCCGGGAAAACTTACAGGGATTAGTAGATGACCGTATATCCGCCTGTCTAGCTGCCTGTGTTATTAAACCGCGGTGTCCGTGGAGCCGGATTGGATGCAGTAAATTCTCGAGACCCAGAATCCACAATTAGTGAAGCCAGATTCGACATCTGTTTCAGTAACCCAGATGGTGGTTGCGACAGATCCACGGCATGGCAGTGCACAGTGGTTTGGTGGCCAATGACGTCATGGGAGAGTACATCTTCTGGGCCTTTTGCGTATATGAGGTGTCCAGCATCAAGTCCGAAGCGGACACAGTACGCCAGCATCTGGTAGATATCGGCGTTGGGGTAGTTCGCGGAATCGGAGGCTTTGTACTTGGCATCGATTATGGCCAGCCGTTGTTTCGAGCCGTGCCACACGAGATCCGGGCGTAGTGCCAGTTTCCCGCCCTTATCGAGAAATGTTCCGGTTTCCTGCCGTGTTGCTTTGCCATCGATGGCAGCAAAGCTGTCAGCTAAGGCGACAGTGACAAAATCTTCGAAGATCCTCCACATATCTAAGAGGAAAGCACTGGCTGTCAGCTGGCCCTTGACCTGCTCCACCGAAGAGTTTCGGAGAATTACTTCGGAGAGGAGTATTGCCTGTCGATATCTGGAGTTGATCCTTGTGTAGCGGAAAGTAGGTAGTTCTTGGCCAGGAATGTGGAGTTTGACGCCAACGAATG
This sequence comes from Glutamicibacter sp. BW77, assembly GCF_002332285.1. Lineage (NCBI taxonomy): Bacteria > Bacillati > Actinomycetota > Actinomycetes > Micrococcales > Micrococcaceae > Glutamicibacter > Glutamicibacter sp. BW77. The sequence continues at coordinate 83,998 of NZ_NRGT01000036.1, forward strand.
ATTGCGTCAGTTTGCGTAGCCCAGCTCGAATCCCCGGGTCCAGCATGGGAAGTTTCAGGAGCCGGTGAAGTGCCGAAACGAGCATTCTGTTTTCTGGCACATCAGTTGTGAATTCGTCGTAGACTACCTCTGCGGGCAGTGCGAGCCCGCCCCTGCGACTGATTTGAGCAGCTATATCTAGCCGGCCTCGCATCATCGGCAACGCATCGTTAAAAGTTTCGTACCCCTGGATGATCCCATTCTGACGGATCTTCGAGACTTGCTGCAGGAAGGCCACAGCCATGACGCTGAGCAGATCCTGATCGGTGTCTAACTGGATCTCCTCATCTCGCCAGAATTTTGGGTGCAGGGCATACTGCATCATGAAGAACAGTCGAGAGACGGGAACCTTGGGACGAATTAGGATCTGTTGGTCACCAATTCGAATAACGCCGATCTTGCGAACGTTGGAAACGGTCCACTGTTCGCCACCCACCGGAGTCACCGTGGCAATGCGCATACGGTTCAGCGTTGATGCCATATCGTTTGACAACGTGTGCTGCTTCGGAGGGCTACCTTCAAATAGTTCGAGTTGCCGCATGCTCCTATCCATCCGCTGCGTTCGAGTTCTCGATTCGTACCGCGGCTTCTTTCTTCAAGTGTGCACGGAGGCTAGCGAGGCCGTACTTCTCCTCGATGTCGACTTCTTCGCCAAAGTGGTGTTCGCTCAGTAGCGGGAGGACGTCGTACTCCCAGATTTCTTGCATCTGGCCTGCCAAGAAAGTCCCGCTTTTGGGCATCAAATAACTTGGCCCCAGCTGAAAATCAGGGTTATTTATCCTGGCGTTAACCTCGGCCAAAAGCGCCGCAGGCTCAGGATCCAGCTGATGATGCTCCAGCCACTGGGGGAGGACGGATTTAACCGGTTGTTTCTCCGGGTGAAGTTCAACGAATGAGAAGCGCCGACGCATGGCTGCATCGAGGAGTGCGATGGACCGATCGCTGGTATTCATTGTGCCGATGAGGAAGAGGTTCTCCGGCATCACGAATGTGTCTTCGTCGTCCTTGCTGTATTGCAATTTGATCGGCTGGTCGCGATACTCCAGCAGGAAGTAGAGCTCGCCGAAAATCTTAGCGAGATTTCCGCGGTTTATCTCGTCGATGACCAGGACGTAGTTGTACTCGGGATTCTTGATCGCTTGGTCCACGATCCGACGCAGAGGCCCATCCTTGAGCTCATAGGTTAAATTACCCAAGCTCGTGGTGACGGGGCGGTAGCCCTGAAAGAAATCTTCGTAAGAGTAGCTTGGATGGAACTGCACGATCTCCGTGTAGCTGTCATTGCCAGCGATATGCGCAGCAAGTTTTAAGGCGAGATACGTCTTACCTGTGCCAGGAGGGCCGAAAAGGATGATCTGACGACGGCGTTCAATGAGGTTCAACTGCTTTTGGAGCCATGTCGAGTCCATGAATACGGACTTGGCTAGGGCTTGTGTGGCTGGAGGGAACGAGCGTGTTGCTCCTTGATTATGTTCCCGGTTTTGAGCGGTCGTTGTCTGGTCTAGGTTCTTTTCCTCTTCATCATCAGCAACTAGCTCCGTATTTTGGCCGCCTTTCCATGCTTCGACATAGGGAGGTATATGGAAATTGACTGCCTCACCCGATTTGACCTGAAGTTGAAGCACAATAGAGAGCAGATCATGGTCGAGGTCCCCGGTGCTTTCGCCGATCCCGCCGATGAATGCCGCGCGGATGGCTTCCCTGTAATCAAGAGAAGCGACGGATGTTATCTGGAGCGGGTGAACGAGGTAGACCAATGAATGCCGTTGGGTTGGAAACTTTTTCCTGGCAAGCCTTGAACTAAGCCACGCCAGGCCCAAGCATTTTCAAGAAGTGTCCCTTTCTCCTCGCTCGACTTGTTGCACCAGTCGTTCAGCAAGCTGATGATAAGAACAAGAGCATCATAAAGGTTTTGGTTCATTGCTGTGCCGGGATTGAAGCTACCAGATTTGAACGCCTTGGAAACTTCGACAGGTATCTGCACAGGGTGGTCCATATACCCTAGGAGCGTTTGCACACGCTCGGTTTTCTTTCTCTCGCCGATGGTTTTCGAGCCCATCGGGAGGAGCTGCCAACAGACAAGTTCGGCCATTAACAGCCGCGCGTCATCCGAGACCAGAGCCATCTGTCCTTTGAGCTTATTGACGAAGTCTCCCGACCCGAAGTCCGGTTTATCCACAAAGACTGCACGTAACTCGTCAACGGGGCCACGTGACCAAACCTCACGACCTGGGGCGAAGGCGGACTCACCGTTTTTCAGTCCTCGATCCACGAAAAGCTGGGCGGCACTGCGAACGGCTTCTTCCTCCTTGCTAGTGGCAACAATGATTGTGCGAAGCTGCTCATCTTTATCTTCGTTTCTCAGCGCGTCCCATTCCTGATAGAGATGGCGCGCTTCCGCCACTAGCTCTGTGGCATTTTCGTGCTCTTCGAGAGCACACCGCCCTGAATCGGTGATACTCCACAGTCCGGTGCCGTCTTTTTCGATCCAGCCGGCCTTCACCAGGTCGACGGAGGACCACATGAGCTCCGTTTCGCCACGGGACTTTCCGTCGGATTTTGTCTCGGCTTCGACGCCTTCTGCAGGTACCAGGTCGAACACTTCAGAAGCGAGCGAATTAGGACCGTATGCCTTAGCGCGCCCATTGGGGGCTGGCCGCCAGTTGTTTGAGGACGAGTTGGACCCGTTTCGCGTTGTTATCAGTTGTAGGCACAGTGAGCTCCTTGTTCTTTACTAGCAGATTACGCTGGGGCACCGACGGAACTGTGGAGTACACTCTCCGACACTGACCGAATGCCGGAATGTATTCGAAGCGCTCGACGAGCTACATGGAGAAGAGATAGAAAAGAACCCGCCCAGCGGCAGTGTTCGTTGAATCGATACTGGAATTCGCTTCTGTCTGTCGGCCCAAGAACCAATTAATCTTCGAGGATGGAGTGTGAGTAGGAGCCCACAGTCAGACGCCGTTAAATGACGTAATTTCACAGAGTGGAAGTAGCCCTTCATATCGTATTAGCGAAGGCCTTGAAGCGAATAATCGCAAAACGAATCACAGCTCAGAACGTCGTTCCTGAGTATCCAAGTTTTCGGGAAATTTGGGCGGCGGTGGCACCCATAACTCCTTTCAATGCCTTCATTCGTTCATCAGGCATGTAGGGATTTGTCGCAGACATGCTTATTGCAGCGATGACCTTTCCGCTACCATCACGAATCGGTGCGGCCACGCATCTGATGCCTGGCTCATTGTCTTCCAAGTCCAGCGCCGTACCTTCTTCAGCATAAATTTTCATGCGACTAAGAAAGCCCTCTTTCGTCTGGGTAGATGACTGTTGCACAGGGGATTCTGAGTCGAAAGTTTTTTCCCAACGTTCTGGGCTGTCAAGAAGCAACGCTTTGCCGATACCAGTGCGACTCAGGGGCATACGTTGACCTACTCTAGATCGCATCTGTGCACCGCGGGTTCCTGGTACTTTATCAACGTAAAGCACCTGGGCTTCGTCTTCGACTGCAAGGTGCACGGTGTCTTGATACTTGCGGGCGAGCTCTTCTAAGATCGGTTTCGCTATCACTGGAACGGGACTCTGATATAGCGCATGGAAGCCCAGCTCGATTAGAGCCGGTCCCAGGCTGAAATCGGTACCGTGGCTGCTGCGAAGAAACCCTCTTTGGACCAGTAACTTCACCATTCTCTGAGCTGCACTTTTTCCAATATTGGCAGACGCTGCGACTTCATTGAGGGTGGTCGCACCCTTTCCGACAGCTCTCAGTATGTCGAGTCCACGCGCAAGTGTCAGCGTGCCGGCAGGCGGGTGTTCAGGAGCACTTTCTTCAACTTCTACTGACATTGGGGATTCCTCCCGTGTAGGAAAATAATTCACTTCATCCCACTATATGCAACGCTCTTTGAACTATTGGGATGAGTCGGACAATATTCACATGTGAATGGGAGCACATTCCAGCAAGCTAGTAAGACCCGCGAGAACAAAACAGGAGACATGACAAACATGGCCGAAGCCCAGTTAATTGCTTTGGACTGGGGGACCACATCTGCTCGCGCCTATCTAATGGGACGTGGCGGTGAAATCCTGGCCGAACGAAGCAAACCCCTTGGGATTATGCAGGTGAACCGAAATGCCGAAGAGAAGTCGTTGGTGCTCGAAGTAGCCTTCGGTGCTGCATTTGAAGAGTTATGTGGTGATTGGTCGGAAACCCTTCCTTTAACGCCAATCATTGCCTGCGGCATGGTTGGGAGCCGACAGGGATGGATCGAAGCAGCATATCGCCCGGCGCCTGCAGATCTATCCACACAGAACCTTGAATTGGCCACCGTCGAGGTAGGCCATGGACAACGTTTGCATGTCATCCCTGGGGTCTTGGATTCAAAAGAACTGCCGGACGTGATGCGTGGCGAAGAGACGCAAATACTCGGTGCTTTGGATCTTGACACTGAGCAATGCGATTCAGAGGATGAACAGCTCTTTTTACTCCCAGGCACTCATTCGAAATGGGTGCGAGTAAAGGGACAAACGATCATTGATTTTTCAACTTCGATGACCGGTGAGACTTTCGCATTACTCAGTAAGTATTCGATTTTGTCTAAACTGATGGATCCAGCGACAGATGAGAACTGGAACGCGTTTGATCGTGGCGTTCGAGTCTCGCGGTCATCTACCGGTTCGGTTGACGTCATGCTGACGGCATTCTCCGCACGCACATTGGTGCTCACCGGGAGGTTGGAGAGAACTGAAGTCAGCGATTACTTGTCAGGTCTGATGATCGGATCTGAAATTCGTTCGGTTCTTGAGCGATGGAAAGACCGAGAAGTTCCCGCACTGACAATTTGCGGTAACCAAGAGCTCAACAAACGCTATGCGCGTGCTCTTGCGATATTTGATGTCCAGCGAGTTCGAGAACTTCAGGGCACGGCCGCAAGGGGCCTCTGGTCGGTTGCCTCCACTGTGGGGTTGCTGCAGGCCTCATCAGTTTAGATTTCGAAATTTAAAAACGATCCAAGAGAAAGGACAATGTCGTGATTGATACCCTCACTCCATTGCATCCATCCGGTCTTGTTGCCATCTTGCGTGGTATGAACCCTGCGGAAGCACAAGCCGTGGGCGAAAGCCTTTACGCGAGCGGTTTCCGGGCACTAGAGGTGCCGCTGAATTCCCCGCAACCGCTACGTAGTATTGAAATTTTGCGCAGTACCCTGCCAGCCGATGCGGTCGTAGGAGCAGGTACTGTACTCTCCGTCGAACAGGTTCGCTCCTGTCATGCAGCGGGTTCGCAGATTATTGTTTCTCCCAGCACGAACATCAACGTGATCAAAGAAACCGTAGCACTAGGTATGGATTCGTTCCCGGGTGCTGCGACGCCTAGCAATGCGTTTGATGCGATTGAAGCCGGTGCGAAAAACGTCAAGATTTTCCCAGCCGAGCAAGTTGGGTTAGCGGGGTTCAAGGCTTGGACTTCTGTAATTCCCCGAAATATCAGGCTTCTCCCGGTCGGCGGTATCTCGGAAGAGAACATGTTTGAGTGGGCCGAAGCAGGAGCTACTGGATTTGGTATTGGTTCTTCCCTCTATAAAGCAGGTAGAAGCTTAGACGATCTAAAAAAACGGGCAGACAAGCTTGTCGACGCCTACCGAACGATCCATGAGATGAGGAAGTCTGCATGAAAATCACAAAACTGACCACCTATATGGTGCCGCCACGTTGGCTGTTCTTGAAGATTGAAACTGACGAAGGAATCGTCGGCTGGGGCGAACCTGTTTTGGAAGGTCGAGCAGCAACGGTAGCGGCCGCTGTGGATGAATTATCGGACTATCTCATCGGTCAGGATCCTCGGAACATCGAAGATCTGTGGACCGTCATGTACCGCGGTGGTTTCTACCGCGGTGGCGGGATCATGATGAGCGCACTCGCCGGAATTGACCAGGCACTCTGGGATATTAAAGGCAAAGCGCTCGGTGTTCCTGCGTACGAGTTGCTCGGTGGCAAGGTCCGCGACAAGATTCGGGTGTATTCGTGGATTGGTGGGGACCGTCCCTCGGATACTGCAGCTGCTGCGAAATCCGCGGTCGACCGAGGATTTACTGCCGTCAAAATGAACGGAACGGAAGAACTACAGTACATCGACACGTGGGATAAGGTCCAAGGCTGCTTGGAGAACGTCCAAGCCGTTCGGGACGCTGTTGGTGAGAACGTGGGTATCGGTGTCGATTTCCATGGTCGTGTTCACAAGCCCATGGCGAAGGTACTGCTGCGTGAGCTTGAGCAGTACAAGCTGATGTTCATCGAAGAACCGGTGCTCAGCGAAAATATCGGATCAATGCTGGAACCGCTACGTAACTCCAGTACGCCGATTGCTCTGGGTGAGCGCCTCTTCTCCCGTTGGGATTTCAAAGATGTCTTGGCCAGCGGAGCTGTGGACATCATTCAGCCGGACCCTTCGCACTGCGGCGGCATCACCGAAGCGCGAAAGATTGCGTCCATGGCGGAAGCCTATGACGTTGCCGTTGCGCTGCACTGCCCACTTGGTCCAATCGCTTTGGCCGCAAACCTGCAGATTGATGCCGGTGCCTATAACGCATTCATCCAAGAGCAGTCTCTGGGTATTCATTACAACGAGTCCAACGACCTCCTTGACTACGTCAATGACCCGTCGGTCTTTGCCTACGAAGATGGCATGGTCGCCATCCCGGAAGGCCCGGGTCTGGGCATTGACGTCAACGAAGAATACGTCATTGAACGCGCAGCGGAAGGACACCGCTGGCGCAATCCAATTTGGCGTCACAAAGATGGGTCCTTCGCAGAATGGTAAACCATATGTCACAGTCGACAGCGTTGTCAGCTCCCGCCTCTAAGGGAACTGGCAAAGCCACAAAAATGCGCTACGTCGTAGCGCTCATGTTGTTCCTTACCGTGGTTATCAACTACATGGATCGTTCAAACCTTTCGGTGGCGGCCCCGCTCATTGCCGACGAATTTGGCTTAGATACCGCACAACAGGGCCTGTTGCTCTCCGCGTTTGGCTGGACCTACGCTGCAATGCAGTTACCTGGCGGATGGCTAGTCGACCGAGTTCAGCCTCGACTGCTGTACCCAATTTGTTTGGTGCTGTGGTCCGTAGCGACCATCTTCATGGGCTTGGCTGGCAGTTTTGTTGCACTGATTGTTTTGCGAATGGCGGTGGGCGGATTTGAAGCGCCGGCTTACCCAATCAACAACAAGGTAGTGACCGCCTGGTTCCCAGAGCGTGAACGCGCATCGGCTATCGGTTTCTACACCTCGGGCCAGTTCATTGGACTGGCACTGCTGACTCCAGTTCTACTGTGGTTGCAGCACGCGTTGACCTGGCATTGGGTCTTCGTAGTTACCGGTGGAGTAGGCGTGGTGTGGGGCCTGGTCTGGTACTTCGTATACCGCAACCCGGTCGATTCGAAGCGAGTCAATGCTGCCGAAGTGGATTATATCCGCGAAGGTGGCGGACTTGTTGACCTCGGCAGCACCAAGACCAAAGAGGCCAAGCCAAAGCTGAGCAAGGCAGATTTTGTTTTGGTGTTGGGACGTCGCAAATTGTGGGGAATCTATATTGGTCAGTTCTGTCTGACCTCAACTCTTTGGTTCTTCCTAACTTGGTTCCCGACATACCTGGTGACGTACCGTCAGATGGACTACATCAAGACTGGCTTCTTGGCGTCGCTTCCTTTTGTCGCTGCGTTGGTCGGCGTCCTGATCAGTGGCGTGCTCTCGGATCTGATGCTCAAGCGTGGTGCAAGCCTAGGCACTTCGCGTAAGCTGCCAATTATCGTTGGCCTGCTGCTCTCGATGAGCATGATTGGTGCGATTTTTACCGATAGCACAGCAATGGTCATCATGTTTATGTCTATTGCCTTCTTCGGAAATGGTTTGGCATCGATTACATGGTCATTGGTATCCGCCATGGCGCCATCGCACCTGATCGGCTTGACCGGAGGCATGTTTAACTTCATCGGTAACTTGTCTTCGATTGCCACCCCAATTGTGATTGGTTTGCTGGTGTCAGCCACCGACTTTGGTCCAGCTTTCATTTACATGACAGTTGTGGCTGCCGTAGGAATTCTGGCATACGTCTTCCTCGTGGGTAAGGTACAGCGCGTAGAAAGCTAAAGTGATCTAGCTTGTAGTGAGGTCAGGTCCGGAGCCGTTTCATACGGAACCGGACCTGACTTTTGCATGACAAACATAGTGTTATCGAGAAAGAGTCTGCATTTTGGATAAAATGTTTCTCTGAGCCTGAATTTTGAACGAGAAGCGTTACTGACTTCCTTCGCATTCTGAAGAGGCTTGCTGAATCGTCTGGAAATTATGCTGCTAGTTCACTGGTGACGACATTGGGCAACTAGCCGCTCATTTCATCATGAAAGAGCTCTTCTAATTCCACCGGAATACAGTACATCCGAGTTGAATGCACCATTCACAGTTTCAACAATGATCCCAATCCACCACGGAGCCGGAGATATCAGCTTCAGTAGCCAACGGACCAGTTCTGAATGTTGAATCCACTGCCGCGTTCTTGAACCAACCCATCACCGGTTCAGTAGCGGCGTGATCATATACGTCCCCGATTGCACGGATCGACGGAACCAACCCAAGAGTGGGAATCCGCTAAGAGCGTGTTGGAAGGTTCTAAAGCTTCATGATGGCGTGGCCGAGGAGGATCCGGAAGGCCTGTAACGTTGCATTGCCGGACATGGCCGCGTCACGTAGATCTTCGAGTGCAATATATGCGTCCCATGAAGCAGATTGCTGCGCATTAAAAGAATCCCTGCAGATAGCGCACCCCGCCTCGTCCTCCATTATGCTCGCGCCTTTAATCTTGGAACGCGTCGAAAGGGCTTGATACTCGGCTGGCCTGACCCAGACCATCTTGCGTTCGTCTCGGGGGATAGCCGTCCAACAATTGCCGGGGTAGCAGATGCGCTGATTTGAGTATGCCCCATGGACGCGACAGTAGCCCCAGCCTCCATTAACCGATGCGCCCATTTTGATTTTATCGAAGATCGGCATTACGCCCGAGAATCCTGCGGGGGCTGTATAAAGTTGCCAGAGAATAAATTACGAAACTGAAACATATCTAGACTTCAAAATCTTCTTCGTTTGAGTTGACGTTCGCAATAGGGTATTTGAATAACTTTGAATGCCGAAGGTTGGAACAGTTCAATCTCGGTTCCAAAAGTAACTTGACTAGAAAACTGACAAGTACATGCATCTTGGAGAACCCCTTCGAATGCAATCTTTTTCGGTTACGAGGACAGTAAACAAAATCGACAAATTGTAGGGACGAGATGATAACGTTCCTAATGTGACGAACTTTGCAAGTATCTTGAACGCCAGTTCAAGGTTGTGCAGCGGTCGTTAGGAATGCATACAAAATTTTTGAGGGATGAATTGGCAACTAAGATTCCGTTGGTTCCGGATGCGCAACTGCTTGAATCAATGAGGGCTGTTGGGTATTCGTTTTCGACTGCTTTGGCAGACATTATCGACAATTCCATAAGTGCCGGCGCAACGACGATACGAATCGTTGCCCTGCCCTCTGCGCATCGGACCATTTCCATTTTAGACAATGGAAAAGGAATGGACCTTGATGAGGCCATGACCGCGATGAAGCTTGCAGGCCGGTCATCTTCTGACAGTAGGAGACGAGGCGACTTGGGACGTTTTGGTCTTGGATTAAAGACCGCTTCCCTGTCACAGGGACGAGTTCTTACTTTGGCCACGCGCAGAGATGGAAAAACTAGTATCCTACGTTGGGATTTAGACCATGTCGCTGCAGTTGGGGAGTGGGAATTGCTTCTCCTTGATAGGGAAGAAGCTTCAAGCATTCAGGAGCTTAAAACGCTTGAATCGCTCCGAAACGGAACCTTAGTCGTATGGGAGAATCTCGACCGGTTCGATGATCATTACGAAGGCTATATTGAGCATCTTGCCAACGAGCTCAAAGAAGCAAAGGATCACATCGGTCTAGTATTCCATCGCTTTCTAGACGATGCGGTAACGGCTGCCCGCGATGTATCTATATTCGTAAACAATGCAGCAGTGAAGCCTGCGACCCCACTGCTTGAAAAAAATCCGTCAACTATTCCAGGCCCGATACAGTCTGAGAAAGTGGCTGACAGTTCAATAAAGATTCAATCTTTCACGCTTCCGCATCGAAGTAAGATGAGCGACGAGGAATTTGCGACTGCACAAATCGGATCGACATTCCGAGACAGCCAAGGGTTTTATGTATATAGAGAGAACAGGCTGGTGATCTGGGGAACTTGGTTCAGAATGGCAACCAAACAAGAGTTAGGGAAGCTGGCCAGAGTCGCAGTGGAGATCCCGAATGTCCTTGACCACTTGTGGTCCCTCGACATAAAAAAGTCTCAGGCAGTACCACCACCCGCTGTCAGAGAACGGCTACGAACCTATGCGAATCGAATGATCGAACCGAGCAAGAGAGTATTCACGTACAAGGGGAGAACAGTATCAACCCCGAGCTTTGCTCCGTTGTGGAATGTAGTCCAGCTACGGGATGGCTTCACCGTAGAAATCAACGATGACAATCCACTAATACAAGCGCTATTGCATGTAGCATCCGATGAAGACCAAAAGAAGACAATAAATTCTGCTCTTTCTCTTCTCGAGAGAAGCATTCCGATTGACAACATATTCAATAGACTCGGTAAGGACGAAATTTTCTCTAGCGACGATACGTCCGAAGAGCTAGAAAAAATTGCTGATGGATTAGCCAATGCCATGAAAGGCTCATTCGAAAACTCGGACAAATTTGTTGAATCATTCATAAACACTCCACCATTTGAGGGTCACTCTATGGCAGAGACAATCTTGAGGAGATCCTTTGAAGCAGCCTGATTCACTGAGCGAAACTGCGTTGAAAATTAGCCGCTTGGAAGGTACGATTGATGGTTTTCTGACTCAGTATGAATCTGAGGGTAACTCAATTACCGAAGAAATTATCGCTGAGCGCCTAGAAGCCTTTGCACCTCTCGTTCTTATGGACTTCGTTTTAACCCCGGGCCAAATGAAAACAATCGTCCGTAGAATGTGCGAAAAATACTATCCTGATATCGACCCAGGCGACGGCGACGACGCAGGTGGAACAATAATGACCCCGCACGTAGCATGGTTGTCGGATGCAATTAAAAATGAAGAGATTCCGACAAAGCGCTGGGACGCATATAAGTTATTTATGCGAAAACAGGGTCGTTCGTGGAAGTCTATTCAAGAATTGGATGACTCAACGCATAAAATTCTTGACCTAGCAGGTGATCCACGTTCAATTGAGGGTAAGAAGACCCAATGGCCCCGCAAGGGCTTGGCCATCGGCGATGTTCAGTCCGGAAAAACTCAAATGTTCTTAGGTCTTGCGAATAAAGCTGCAGATGCTGGGTATCGTGTAATTGTAATCCTGTCGGGAAATACCGAATATCTACGGCGACAAACCCAAGAACGCGTAGATGAAGGTTTCATCGGACAGGACAGTAAGTTTCTAGGCAGGGCAGTGAATGATGTTGCTGGTACCCGAAATAAGCCTATAGGCATTCGGAAATTCGACCGGTCTAACAAATCCTATGGAATGACTACGGCCAACTATGACTATTTGCAATTGATCAGTGAGGGACAAAACTTCCCAGCTGTTACGGGCGACTCGCAATACCCACACGTATTCGTAGTGAAGAAAAATAGCTATGTACTGGACGCTCTCGACAAGTGGGCTAAACGACAAGCCGAAGGAAAAGCAGTCGCAGACGCTTCGCTACTTCTAATTGACGATGAATCCGATTATGCATCGGTCGACACGTCGAAAGATGGAAACGACCCTACCAAGATCAATCAAGCCATACGCAGATTATTGACCCGCTTTACTCGGTCCTCGTACATGGCGATCACCGCAACACCGTTTGCAAACATCTTCATCAATCACGAAGCTGAGGATGAAATTAATGCAGAAATAGTCCGTAAGAAGAAAAACAAAGATGCGGATGGTGAGAATGTCCCTCCAAATAAAATCGTAGTGCAGGATCTTTTCCCTTCAAACTACATTCATGCACTTAAGGCTCCGAGCAACTACGTAGGCCTCCGTAGATATTTCGGAACAATTGATGAACCGGTCGACGATAATCTAAGAATTATCGAAGATTGTAAGGATGTGCTTCCTATTCGACACAAGAAGGATCATTATGTCGAATATTTACCAGAGTCTCTCAAGGAATCAATTCGCGCCTACTTTGTCGCTAATACTATTTTTGATTACCGAGGGAATGGGAACAAAGCAAGGTCGATGCTAATTAACGTATCGAAATATACAGATGTACAAAATTATTTAGCGGAACTCGTCCATGAATATGTAGCTAGCTTGCAAAGTCAAATCGATTCATTCGCGGCACTAGACGACTTGAGTAACACTGAAGTATATGCCTTGAAAAAGACATATGATGCAGAATTTATCGATTGCGGAATGTCGTGGGAAGTTCTGATAAAGCACTTGGGTGAATCCACGAATAAAATACGAACAAAAGTCTATAACTCCAAACCAACTTCTCTTGGAACTGACGAAGAATATTCCGCGGAAGTCCCCAGCCGTCAGATAGCTATTGGTGGCGATCTCCTAAGCCGTGGACTCACGCTAGATAATTTGATCGTAAGTTACTTTCATCGGCGCCCTATGGCGGTCGACACGTTGATGCAGATGGCCCGTTGGTTTGGATACCGCGATGGATACTTCGATATTGTCCGAGTTTGGATTAATGAAGATAACATCTTGGATTACCGAAACACAGAACGTGCAATATCTCATCTAAAGTCTCAGTTACGGGAGATGAGTAATAACCTAAGGGAACCGAAGCAATTTGGCCTAGTTGTCGCAACTAGGCCAGAATCTCTCGCAATTTCCGCGGCAAATAAACTCAGAAATGCAGAAAAACGACCAATGAGGGTCGACCTTAATGGAGAGATTCTAGAGACAGCGAAGTTGCCGAAGGACATCAAATCACTTCGCGCCAATCAAGAACGAGTCGAAGAATTCATTCAGTCTGTAGGTCTCGCGGAAAGTGTAAACGGTGACCGTGTCATTCATCGAGGTATACCGAAGGATGAGATCGCGGAACTTGTCGAAAACTTCGTTATCTCGCCATTTAACAAGTATATGAATTCAGCAATTCTATCTGCTGCAGTTAGAAGCGCCACGCGAGATGAGTATCAGACTTGGGATTTGATCGTCATGTCAGGTGATAAGAAGGGCGACGCGAAACCCTTGTTGATTGCGGATAAACAGATTCCTCGACTACTTCAGAGAAAAGTCGAGATACGCGATGATTTCTACTTGGTTCAAGGAAGGAACGCACGGTTAGCAAGTACGCATGACTTAAGATATCTGCTGGACGACGAAACGAATGCGGAAATGGAACGCAAGCTTGGACGACGGGCGAAAAAAGAAGACGAGTATTACCAGTATCTAACACGCCCGGCAGTTCTGCTTTACCTTATGACGCCGGAGGTCGAGGAGCGAACCATGAAGAAATCCGATGATCAGCAGGTGCCAGTCAAGATACCCTTGGATTTGAACTTCATGGCTGGCATTAAGATCGCGTTCCCGAGTGACAAAGATTCGCTTGCAAATGAAACAGAAGATGGTGTCGCGCTCTACTGGCATAACACCGTTGCCCAAGATTTGCTTCGCACTAACTATGAGATTGACTAGGGAATAAAAATGGATCTCAAAAAGTGGTCTACACGTGTTGAAGCAGGGGAGAACGGTTATTGGGAACTGGACTCGACTTTACCTGTCCGTATGATATACGGATTAGATCCCACTGGTCGCTATTCGTTTGGGTACTTCAGTGAGCTCCAGCCAATGGCACACACAATTTCTAAAGCCATCGATACGGTGACCCGGCAGCGCTCGTCGGATGGTGAGTGGACTCAGATCTTCGTTCTGAACGACCCCAGCCTTAAAGGACCTTTCGTTTCCTTTTGTGATCATATGGCACGTGAAATTGCTGCGGCACATTCAATAGAGGCAGCACGTCATTCCGTTCAAGGAACGATTAGTCGCTGGAAACGCTTATTTTCACGAGGATTCGGTACTTTAGACTTGCCTGCGCTTCGTGGTTTGTATGGAGAGCTGCAAGTTGGTTTTAATCTCACCAAGGCTTCCTGGTCACATGACCAAGCCGCGGGGGCTTGGACCGGGCCCTATGACACGCCGCACGATTTCGACTTCGGCAAATTCAGCGTGGAAGTCAAGAGCAGATCTTTAGGTAAAAGCTCTGTTCATATTAACGGAGAAGAACAGCTGCAGGGAGACCGGCTTTTCCTCGCTGTAGTTGAGGTGAGTCATACTCAATCTTCGGAAGATGGGTTTGAAACCCTCCCAGAGGCTATACGGGATATCCAAGGGAAACTTAGTGAATCCGGGGCAGACGCAATGCGGATGGGGCTCGAAGAACTAGGGTTTGATATAGAGGAAGAAGCCTACAAAAACATCTTTTTTCGTGCTTTAGACACATATATATATGCCGTTGATTCGGGCTTTCCTCGGATAATTCCTAATGTGATTCCACTAGGTGTGAGTCGTGTTTCATATGAGCTGAGCTTGGACGCTATTAGCGACTACGAGGTGGAGAAGATCGTATGTTAACTGGTAACAGCTCTCTGTCGAGCTATAACGAAGAACTCCATTCTGACGTCATTACTCGAGCAACGGTTGAAGGACACTTTCCGACCGAATCATTCACATTACAAGCATGCGATTTGTTGGTTGAGTCAGGAGAGTTCACGGATGTGCAGCTGGCTTATTTTAAAGGAAACGGCAAACGGAAAAGAAAATTACGTGTGGACGCGTATGATTTAACTCGTGCAGATGAGACAGTTTCCTTAGTTGTCACTGATTTCCTAAATGATACTGTTTCGCAGTTGCCAACGCCCGAAGTTAGATCAAATTTGATCTCAGGATGTAATTTTTTAAAAGAATGTATTCAAGAAGACTTCATGAAGGGGCGAGAAGAAAGTGATCCTGCTTACCAGCTTGCTTACGATTTAAAGAATTTGGGAAGCGACTTAACTAAGTTCAAAATATATTATATTACTAATGGTGTAGTTTCGGAAAGCTTTAAAGGTATACCAGAAGAATCGATAAATGGCATTCCAGTTGAATTCCATCTTTGGGACCTGCGTCGACTGCACAACCTTTCCGAATCTAACGGGCATCGAGAATCTCTAGAAATTGATATAACGCAGTGGGCACCTAAGGGCTTGTCAGCCCTTCGGGTATCCAATGAGGTTGATTTCACGACATATCTCGCTGTTATGCCTGGTGAGCTAATGGCTGACCTGTACGAAACCCACGGCAGTCGACTATTAGAATCCAATGTGCGCTCGTATCTTTCGAATCGAGGGAAGGTAAACAAGGGTATACGCGAAACTGTGATTGCCCAGCCTGAGCATTTTATCGCTTATAACAACGGAATTACCGCGACAGCAACTGATGTTGATATCGATGAAAAAACCGGTAATATTTTGAGTTTCCGCGATTTACAGATTGTGAACGGCGGGCAAACGACGGCATCTCTGTTCTATGTCCGAAGGGATCCAAAAGCGAAGATCGAGCATTGGAAAAGTGTTCAGGTTCCGATGAAGCTCGTTGTGGTTGATGATGAAGTCGCTGAAACTCTTATTCCGAACATCTCTCGGTTCGCAAATAGCCAGAATGCCGTAAGTGCTTCTGATTTCTTCTCAAACCATCCGTTCCATCAGAGGCTGGAGACTTTGGGTAAACGCGTTTTAGCTCCCGCTATTGGAAATGTCCCTTATCAAACTCGCTGGTTTTACGAACGGACTAAGGGTCAGTATCAGACGGAAAAAGGCAAGCTGTCACGATCGGATGCAGCTAGGTTCGAAAAGCAATATCCTCGCAGTCAGGTACTGACAAAGACTGATGTTGCAAAATTTGAAATGTCGTGGCTGCAGAAACCCCACGTGGTAAGTACTGGTGCGCAGAAGAACTTCATCCAATTCGCTAATGATATTGAGAAGAAGTGGAAGGCGCGGTCTGGTGAAGAGAAATTTAATGAGGAATACTATAAGGAAGTTGTTGCTAGATCGATTCTGTTTAACTCCTTGCGCCGAGCAATTCTAAATTCTGATTGGTACGAATCTGGTTATTTAGCGAATATCGTCACTTACACTATTGCAAAATTTTCTTATTATATCTCCAAAAATGAAAATAAAGTTATGAATTTCCGAGATATTTGGAATAAGCAAGAGGTGAGAAATGAAGTCATTTTGGAATTAGTTGGACTAGCCAAAGAGGTTGCAAGAGTGCTCGACTCATCAACACGCGAGATAGTAAACGTTACAGAATGGGCGAAAAAGGAGTCATGTTGGATACGTGTGCGCGACGAGATTAAGTGGGATATTTCAGGAGCTTTAGAAGCTTGGCTTGTTGACCCCGCTGCAGTAATTGAACGTAAACGTGTCTCAGCGGAAACCCAGCGTTTGGATTCCAAGCTAGAGGGATTAACTGATCTATTCAATTTTGATGCTAATGCGTGGCGTGAGCTACAGGAATTCTTGAGTAAGAATCCTAGAATCGCGACTGAAACCGATCTGAATATCTTGAAAATGTTAACGGGAAGTTCTATGCGGGTGCCTTCTGAGGTTCAAGCAACAAGACTATGGAAACTTGTCGAAAAGTCTAAGAGCTACGGTTTCTTAGGTTTGTAGAGTATCGGCGAAAGCGTGTCCTTGCGGCCCAGTAAGAAGGTTAGCCGAGTTCCGAAGCAGACGTCTTTTGGGTTCTATTGTGTGATCGCGCAGGGTCTAACCGTTAGGTGGTCGGAGCGCAGAAAGAATTTTCTCTCCTATCTGCTGTGCCAATAACGGAGGTACAGCATTTCCTACCTGCGTGTATTGTTGAGTGCGGTTTCCGAGGAATATGTAGTCGTCAGGGAACGACTGTAACCTTGCGGCTTCTCGGACGGTTAAGCTGCGCATTTGTGCGGGATCCGGGTGAATGTAGTAGTGCCCGTCCTTTGCGATATGGGACACGATGGTCGTAGACGGGCTTGACTCAATTTGCACACGGAAACGGTCTTCAAATGGAACGAACTCCCCAGAAATGTTCTTGTGGTTTGGCCATAGGTGCCTATCGAGGTCTCTGACCTTTATACTTTTTTGTTCTTTAGCTGATCTAGCGCTGAGCACGCCATAGCGGATCAAATCGCTGATCATGTGACTCCTCGCTTCGTGATTCCACGTCGGTATATCTTTGATGGATTCAGGGCGCACAAACGTCTGGTATTTTTCAAGCGAATCTTCAGAATACTTGGGCTCGAAATTTGCTACAGCTGAGGAGCGTGTGGGTAATGTACGCCCGCTTTGTTTTTTGAATTTGTACGGCCTCGCTGCCACCTTCATGTGATCTAATGCCTGTTTCCAAAGTGAGCCGTCAGGGTCAGCAGTTCGAGAAACTGATGACCGAAGCTTAGGCAGGCTAAGGATTGCATCGCCCACAGTAATTCTCGAAGTTCTTGGGGATAAGATTTCTGGAATGGAAACCTCAGCCCCTACGCGAACTCCTACGATAATTATGCGGTGCCGCTTCTGAGGGACACCGTAGTCTTCTGCTCGAATGAGGAAGTCTTCTGCGGAGAGATTCTCTCCAGTCTTAGAAACGACCATGGAATGCAGAGTGTATTGAAGGTCCTCGGTAGGGTGTTCTAGATCTGCTCGAATCAGATCGAACATTTTAACACCCTTATTAACCGAGGAGAGCAGACCTTTAACATTCTCCATCACGAAGATTGTTGGTTTATGCTTCTGAATTATATGAAGATATTCCCGATATAGAAAATGTTTGTGGTCATCTTCGAAAGTAGCGTCATTCTTCCTGCGAGACCGGCCTGCCAATGAGTAGGCTTGGCACGGTGGGCCACCAATCAAGACCCAATCTGTGGATCTTTCGCGGGCCAACGCATCGTGTATCACTAGATCCGAAAGGGGGCGTGTGTCGACGCCTAGTTCAATTCGATGCACCTCAGTTTGTGCAGACTGGTAGAAGGGAGAAAAGCTTTCATCCGATAAGAGTTCCTCCAGAGGAATTTCCTGATGAAAAAAAGATTCTAGTCTCTTCTTAGCGGTTATAGAGTTAGAAGACCTGCAGCGTCGGACGGCACTTCTGAATGACAGGGTCTTTACCGCAGACTCTTCCATCTCAATTGAAGCTACTGTTTTGAACGCTGGTAAGCCATCGTCTGTTACAACCGAAGAGAACCCTTCATTCAACCCACCGGGGCCCGCGAAAACATCGATAACCGGTATCATCTAAACATTCTTTCTATACAAGGTAACTCCAGGATACCAGGAAATCTAGGCACTTCCTCGCCAACTAAAGTGAGGCGGCGATCTCACTGCGAATAACAGTGCGAAGAGGTGGAAGACGCACAAAATGACTGAAACATAGTGCAAAGTAATGCAGTTCTGCGAGTATTAGCTCATGAGCAATTCTTTTGACCCACAATCTATCAATTCTTGGCTATTTTTAGCGGCCGGTGAAGATCGATCATTTGCAGGAAACGACGGATATGACGATATGCCGAATGGTCACTATAAGTGGGATAGTACCGTGCCAAACCATGCGCGCGTCAAAGTCGGTGACTATATTGTTCTTTGGGACAAGAATGGCAGCATAGGCGCCTCCTCAATTGATGAGATCAATATTCGAAAAAGTGAGAAAACTCTTCACCGCTGCCGACACTGTGGCAAGGCGAGCATAAAAAAGAGAATCACAAAGACTCCCCTGTATCGGTGTCAAATTTGCAAGAGAACTTTCGAAGAGCCTGAATCGAAGTTAGTGGACGTGACTGAGTATACGACTACTCATTCGAGAAAGTGGACCCCTCTGCTGGGAGTTATTGAGGCTTCAACACTGCGAACAAGTTGTCTACGTTCTAAATCACAGCATAGCCTCCGCCCGTTAGATTGGTCGAAATTTTCTCTCGTGCTGCAACAGAAAGGACTGTTTCTAGACTTGAGATAGTCGCGTGTACCGGAAGGCTAGGGCCTGCATTTCTCTGGGGCGTCCATTGCCCATCTCCAATTAGGACGTTCGACGAGTTTGTCCACCAAGGATAAAGGCTGTTAGGTAGATTGCTGTGGTGCCCAATCCAGATTTATTAAGCCAAACGGTCTTCACTTATTTTTCGGGCTCACCAAGCTAAGAATCTATCAGCTGAATTGCTACGTATTCTTTGAATTGTCCTACGGTGAATAGAATTGCGAAGCTAGGGATGGAATGAGTATGAAGAGAACTGCAAGTCCGCAACTGTGTAAACCCCCTGTGATGCGTTTACTAATTGATAACGACACTGGGATTGATGACGCACTTGCCTTGGCATACATCTGTGCATGTGATCATGTGCAAATTGAAGCGATCACCAGCACGCCTGGAAATGTCGACGTAGAACAAGTCGCTTCGAACAATCGTGCTCTGCTGGCGCTCTGCGGACGCCCCGAGGTTCCAGTACTCATTGGCGCCAGAGGCCCACTGGAAATTCCGCTAGTTACCACACCTGAAACTCACGGTCCCCAAGGAGTTGGTTACGCTACGCTGCCTGATCGCGGCACAACCGCTTCCAGCGAACTGGATGCCGTCGATTATTGGATCGAAGCCGCGCGAGCCAGCCCGGGTGAGCTGACGGTTCTGCTCACTGCTCCACTGACGAACTTTGCTTTGGCGCTACGCCGTGAACCAAAGCTTCCTTGGTTACTGCGCAAGGTAGTCATTATGGGCGGCGCCTTCTACTACCAAGGCAACACCACCCCTACCGCGGAGTGGAACACCCATGTGGATCCGCACGCTGCGAAGGAAGTCTTTGCTGTTTACACAGCGGCTGCGGAGCAAGGCCTGCCTTCTGAGAAGCTTCCCATCGTGTGCTCACTGGCCACTACTGAGCGTTTTGAAATGCAACCGGAATTTTTGACTCACTTGGCGGTGGAAGCCGGGCGCGCGGAGCCTGAACTAGTTCTGGCTAACGATCCCGAGGGAACCTTGAGTACTGCATCTAATCCGCTAATACGGTATCTGTCAGATGCTCTGCGCTTCTACTTCGAGTTCCACCGGCACTACGACCAGGGGTACATTGCCCATGTCCATGACTACTTTGCCGCAGGCGTAGCCGCGGGAACCCTCGATTATGAAAGCCGACCCGCCACGATTGACGTGGAAACCGAGTCGAAGCTTCTCTTTGGAACTACCGTGGCCGATTTCCGAGGACTATGGGGCAAGCCAGCAAATGCTCACGTAGTCACCGGCAACGATCCGGAGGCTGGCTTTGCCGAACTTGTTACACGCTTGGGGAACTTAGCACGGAAATTGAACACAGACTCCTGAACTCAGCTCAGGCTGAGCTAGAATTGTCTACCGGGCCGAGGTGACATTAGGCCCCGCACTCGCACGCACCCAGTAGTACTTGGGTGCACAGCCACACTCGTACCGAGGAATGCTTTTCTATGTCACCAAATCTGCTTTTGCCCGAAGAAACCAGCTCCCAAATTCTGCGCCGTAGGCTTTTGGCCGGCGCTGGCACCCTGCTCCTAGTCGGCACCTACCTAGTCCTAGTCATTACCCAGCCCACGGGCATAGCCGAAGGACTGGGACAGGGCGTTGCACTGGCTACCTTTGCCGCCTACCTGGCTGCCGCCGTCATGCTCTTGGTCGCGGTGCTTCCGGACTTGCCGGTATCCACTCTCACGCTGATCCCGGTAGCGCTGGCTCTGAACATCATTTTGGGCCAATTTGTTGGTTCCGTGATGGTTCCGCTCTACCTTGATTCCATTGGCACGGTGCTCGTAGGGTTCCTGGCGGGCCGCCGGGCCGGTGCAGCCACCGGTGTGCTCAGCACCCTGATCTGGTCTCTGTTCGCCCCCACCGTCTTGCCCTTCGCAGCTGGTGCTGCATTGGTCGGCTTCCTTGCGGGAACCGCTGCTCGTTTCGGTGCGCTGCGTCGCCCGTATTTTGCTCCAGTGGCCGGTGTGGTGGCAGGTGTTCTGGTCGGTGTGGTTTCAGCTCCGGTGGCGGCCTTTGTCTTCGGTGGAACGTCGGGTGTCGGCACCGGCGCAGTGGTTGCGGCATTCCGCTCCATGGGCGACTCGCTGCTATCAGCCGTAACCAAGCAGGCCTTGATCTCAGATCCAGGGGACAAAGCCATCGTCTTCCTTATTGCCGCTTTGCTGATTTACGCGTTGCCCAAGCGTTTGAGCGGAAGTTTTGACTTCATCCGTCGTTACCGGGTGCTGGGCCAGCGCGGAACCAAATAGACCTACCGCTATGCCCAAGTCCATCAACTTGCATCCATTTACCGTACTGGCTCTGGCTGCGGCAGTTGTCACGATGACCACAGCCGCTGCCCTCTGGTGGTTGAGCTGCGCGGTCCTCACTGCCTGTGTGCTGGTTGCCGGATGGAGAGGGCATCTGCGACGGTTGGCCGTTCTCAGCGTCGCCATCCTGATTCCAACGTTCGCTTCTTTGCTTTTGATCCATGGGCTCGTCTCCCAAGAAGCGTCCGGGCTCATTGCCGCGGCCGGACCGTTCAGGGTCACTGTAGGTGGATTGGAAACAGCCATGGTTTTGGGTCTGCGCACCGCGGTGCTGGTGGTGGCAGGACTGCTCTGTAGCTTGCTGATCGATAAGCACCAGCTGGTGGCGGCCATAGATCTGTCTCCGGCACCGCCGCAGGTGGGATACCTGCTGGCCGCCACGCTGTTCCTCTTGCCACATCTGGCCGAGAAACAGCGCACTATCGGCCAAGCGCAGGCACTACGCCAAGCGGGAACTGGACGTGGTCTTTCGGGTTGGGTTCAACGAGTGCGGTTGCGAGCGGTTCCGCTGGTGCTCGCCTCCTTGCAGGATGCCCATGACAGGTCGGCTCACCTGTCAGCCCGCGGTTTTCCCGCCGCCGGATCCCACGCCAGATTGCGTACCGTCGCAGATTCTGTCACCCAGCAACGTGTCCGTTGGGTTGCCTTGCTCTTCGCCGTACTGGGCCCGATAGCAATATTGGCACCCTTCTGGGGGAGTCGATGATAGAGAATCAAGAGAACTCACGCACGGAGAATTCTGTGCTGCTCGACCTCAACATAAAGCGCTTTCGCTATTCCGGTGCCGAGCTTGATTCCTTGCAGCGCATTGAGATGAATTTGGCTCCGGGCTCATTGACTGTGGTTGTCGGGGAATCCGGTTCAGGCAAGTCCACGCTGGGCGAGGTGCTCGCCGGAATCTTGCCGCGGCAGGGCGCGGACCAATGCCTGGGAACAATGAACCTAGCTGGGCAACGGATTGAATATACGGATCTGGAAAGCCAGCGCATTAATGTGGCAGGGTGGGCCAAGCACGTCGGTTTGCTTCCTCAGGAAGCTGGGCACTATCTTTCACGGATCCGTGAAAGGGTTGCCGAGGAACTCGTATTCTCGCTCGAAAACGAGGGCGTGCCACGAGAAGAGATGCGCCAGCGCATCGCTGGGCTTTCCAAGCAGCTGGGCCTAGACCATTTGCTTGAACGCGATCCTGCCAAGCTTTCTGGCGGTCAGGAACGACTCGTCGCCTTGGCAGCCTTGGCTATTTCGGAGCCTTCCGTCATGGTCTTGGATGAGCCACTGGCGGGTTTGGACTCCTGGGCGACGGTAGCAGTCACCGCAATAATTGCGCGGCTTCGCGCTGACGGCACCGCAATGGTGGTCTTGAGCCGGACTGCCAAACCGTGGGCCGACAACACAGATGCACTAGGGAAACTAGTGGATGGGCAACTAAGCAAGATCTCAGCAGAAGAACATGTGCAGCAACCCGTATCCGAGCCAACTCAGTGGCGTGCCACTCCTGGCGAAGCGGAGATTCTCTTGGACTTCAGCGGGGTCCAACTGGGTTATCCGGGGGCCGAGCGTCCAGTAGTCGACGGGCTGGATCTGCAGGTACGGGCCGGTGAATGCGTCGGGCTGGCGGGTGCGAATGGATCGGGTAAAACCACGGTGCTCAAAACAGCCGCAGGGCTGCTGCGGCCAACCGCCGGCACCCTGGCGGTATCAGCTTCTACCGGCATGCTTCTGCAGAATTCCTCCGACCAGCTATTCGAACGCACCGTATTGCGCGAGGTATCTTTTGGCCTTCCAAAGAAGGGCAAACAACGATTGCGTGTTCCGGAAGTCCTCTCGCAACTCGGATTGGAAGCTTTCGCCGAGACCCATCCCTATGAGTTGCCGGCTTCGGCACGCAGGCTCGTAGCACTAGCGACCGTCCTAGTCCGAGAACCGCAGGTTCTCCTCTTGGACGAACCAACCGAAGCCTTGGACTCTGCCGGGTTGGCATGCTTGCAAGAGGTCATCGACTCGGTGCTGAATCGCGGGGGATCGGTGCTTCTCTCCACCCACGACCAGGATTTCATGCACAGGACCGCGCACCGGGTCCATCAAATGCTAGGGACTCCCGAGTCAACTACCTCCGGGGCCTAGGTTCAGGCCAGACTCTTACCCATTACCTCTTCTGAACCGGCTGCACCGCTGAAAGCACTTGCTCCGTGGGCCCAGAGGCGAGTGCAGTGTCCCACGCGTCACCTTCTGCCGGATCGCGGAATAGAGCCGCGCCTGAGCTGGTTGGATGAGATACCTACAATCTTCAGGAGTTTCACCTATGGATCTGTTCTCACCGATTACCCTCGGGGACCTCAAGCTTTCAAATCGCCTGGTTATGGCACCTTTGACACGATCACGTTCACGCGAAGACGGAGTGCCCAACGAGCAAGTAGTCGAGTACTACCGTCAACGCGCCTCCATGGGTCTGATTGTCAGCGAAGGTGTTTACCCCAGCGTCACCGGGCAGGGATTTGTCCGTCAGCCCGGTCTGGCCACTGAGGAACAGATTGCCGGGTGGAAAAAGGTCACCGATGCCGTGCATGCTGAAGGCGGATTGATCGTGGCACAGGTGATGCATGCAGGGCGGGTGACTCATCCGGAAACTACCGGGATTGATCACGTGGTTGCCCCCAGCGCCATTGCGGTGGAAGGCCAATCACGCACCTACACCGGCAAACATGACTACCCGGTACCGCACGCACTGACCAGCGACGAGCTTCCGGGCATCATTGAAGAATTTGTGCGGGGATCCCGCAATGCCATCGCTGCCGGGTTTGACGGCGTCGAGCTGCACGGTGCCAACGGGTATCTTCTCCATGAGTTCCTCGCACCGAGCTCCAACACCCGAACTGACGCGTATGGCGGATCACCAGAGAACCGTGCACGCTTTGTCATCGAGGTCGTCACCGCCGTGGCCAAAGAGATCGGCGCGGGAAAGACTGGTCTGCGCATTTCACCTGAGCACAACGTGCAAAGTGCAGTAGAAAATGACGCCGCGGACGTCGCTGCCACCTATCAGACATTGCTTGAAGGAATCGCTCCGCTGGGTCTGGCCGCACTGAGCATTCTGCATAAGGATCCGTCCGGTGAGCTGGTCCAGTCATTGCGTACCGCTTTTGGCGGTCCGGTATTGATCAACACCGGTTTCCAGACGATCACCACCTACGAAGATGCAGCGACGGTGGCTGCCGGAGGCTGGGGAGACGCAGTAGTTGTTGGCCGTCCGGCTATTTCAAATCCAGATTTGGTACGCCGCTGGCGCGAGGAACTGCCGCTGAATGAACCGGATGCCTCCACGTTCTACACGGAGGGACCGCAGGGCTACACGGATTACCCGTTCTGGCAGAACTAGCAGCGACTCTTTAGACCACTCAGACCCCACTCACCGAGACTTCTCGGTGAGTGGGGTCTGAACGTTTATTCGTTGGTTATGCCCCTTGCTCCGAGGCTAGCCAAACCACGGCTTTTCGGCCGCTTTGAGCGTCCCATCATTTTTAGACATGTTCAGCCACTGATCCACGTACTCTTGGAATTCATCGTCACCCAGCGGCAAGAGATAGGCCTTTTGAGAGAAATTGAATGGCTTATCTGGATGTACCGCACACAGCTCTGGATGCTCATTGGCGACCCACCGAGTTTCTGATGCGTCGGTGGTCATCACGTCAGCACGTCCGGCGATAATCTCATCAAAGATCTTGTTGTTGTCTTCGAATCGAATGATCTCTCCGTCCGAGTAATGCTCGTCAGCAAACTTCTCGTTGGTTCCACCAATCGGAGTAATCGACCGGACTCCGGGTTTATTGATTTCCTTGATGGTGTCGTACTTCTCCACGTTTTCACACAGTGTGATGGGAGTCTTTCCCTCGTCCAAGGTGGCTTCGCTGAAATAAGCCTGTTGTGAGCGTTCCAAGGAAATCGAAACGCCACCCACTGCGAGATCACACTTGGATTTGAAGTCTGGCATCAGATCTTTCCATGTGGTCTGAATGAACTCGGGTTCGGCGCCAAGCGACTGGGCAAGATTCTTGGCCATCGTGATGTCGATACCTGACCATTCACCGGACTTGGGATCCAGATATGTGAATGGCCGGTAATCGCCAGTCGTGCAGACCTTGAGCGTTCCCGAGTCGCTGATGGTAGTCAGCCGACTGTCCTGGGCTACTGGGTCTTTGTCGTCGCCGGCGCCGGGGTCCTGGGCGGGAGCCGAGCATCCGGAGAGGAGCAGCGTGGCGCCGAGTGCTAGCAATGGTAACTGGCGGGCGATGGTTGGTTTCTTCTGTGGCTTGTCGCTCATAAACCATCAACCTATAAGGGCTGAAGGCGCAGGCACAAGAATTCTGGCTTTTCTTACGCGCAGAATAATTATCCGTGATCAGCCGCCACTGCCGTGAGATCCAGTGCTGCCACCAGGTCCTTGCTGTGTTGGTGGGTAGGGGTGGCCAAGAAGTCAGCTAGTGGTCGGCGCTCCACGAGCTCACCTTCAAAGAACACCGCCACGTCATCACTGACATAGCGGATTACATCCATGTCATGGGAAATGACCACGAGGCTTAGCCCCATCTGGTCGCGCAAGCGAAGCAACAGATCAAGGATATGGCGCTGGGCTACCGAATCCAGTGCTGAGGTTGATTCATCACAGATCAAAACCTGCGGCTCGGTCAGCAAAGCCCTGGCGATAGCTATCCGCTGTAGTTGTCCACCGGAACACTGTCCGGGCCTGCGGTCCAGTAATTCGTCGGGCAGTCCCACCTGAACCATGGCTTGCGCCATGCGTTCGTTTGCCTGGGATTCTGGTAAACGATGCACCGCTGCACTGATGGAAATGCGCAGTGAAAGCCGCGGGTCAAAGGATGAGTAGGGCTCCTGGGCAATGACCTGTACTCGCGTTGCCTTCTCGCTTTGTTGCCTGTCAATAATCTGTCCGGTCGTTGGCTGTTCCAGCCCTGCAAGGAGTCTGGCAAAGGTACTTTTGCCGGAACCAGAACGGCCCACAACTCCTAATACTTGCCCGCCATGAATACTTAGTGTGGTGGGCTGCAATGCGGCAGGACCTTTAGCCCGGCGGGTGTAGTTCTTGCTCGCGTCCACTGCTTCAAGCAGACAGACGGAACTATCTGTGCGCGGTCCACGTACCGAGGGCAGGCTAGCTTCGACAAGCTCCCGTGTTTTGGCGTGGCGGTCCTTGGAAAAGATCTGCGCGGTAGGGCACTGGTCAACAATCTGACCATCGCTGACCACCACGATGCGGTCAGCGATGTGCTGGACGCTGGCGATGTCATGGGTAATGAATAGAACTCCCACACCACGCTCTTGCTGCTTTCGGCGCAGCAGCTGCAACACCTCTGACTTGAGAATTGAATCCAGTGAGGACGTTGGCTCATCAGCCAGGATGAACTCTGGGTCAGCAGCCAAGGCAATGGCAAGCATGGCGCGTTGGGCCATACCTCCGGAGAGCTGATCTGGACGCTTTGAGGCAATATCCGCTGCAGGGGATAAGCCCACTTCTTCCAACAAGGTGCGAACCTGATCTTCGTGCTTACGGGCTTTGTTCGGTCCTCGGACACCCATGGCTTCGAGCAGGTGCGCGCGGACGGTCAGACGCGGGTTCATCACGCGCTTGGGCTGCTGGAAAAGCATGCTGATGCGCCGTCCGCGCACAGCATCCAGCTCCTTGTCGCTGAGCTGATCAAGGCGCTGACCGTCTAAAAGAATCTGCCCTTCGGCGTGCAGTGACTGCGGTAGCAGGCCAATAATCGCTTTGGTGAGCAGCGTCTTTCCGGATCCCGAGCGTCCAACAACCGCCACCAATTCGCCAGCTCGCAGTGCGCCGCGGACTTTGGAGAGCAGGGGTTTTTCACCAGCACTGACCGAAAGATCAATGAATTCAAGTTCTTTAGTCATGGGCTTCGGCCTTGGTCTCGGTAGCAAGAACGTCGTCTCCGCCCAGTACATGGGTAATTCGATTACCCAACAGGGTGACGCAGAAGCTCACCAGGAAGATCGCGGCACCCGGTGCAATCAAACCCCAGGGGGAGCGAATTGCATGAGGTTGCGCCTCGGCCAGCATGGAACCCCAGTCAGACTGCGGTGGCTGAACCCCAATGCCAAGGTAGGACAGCGAGCCGAGCAATACGAGCAACAATCCGAAGCGCAATGCAGCCTGGGCAAGCACCGGTCCAGCCACAAATGGCAACACATGATGGCGCAAAATAAACCACCGTGAAGCACCCACATGTTTCGAAGCTTCCACGTGGTGGGTGGATAGTGCTTGGGCAGCCATTGAGCGCACAAGCCGGGCGGTAGGTGTCCACGCGACAACACCAACGGACAGAACCATGGTGAAGAACCCAGGCCCCATGACGGCGATGATCAACAGCGCAATGACAATTTCTGGCAGGGCGAGCAACAAATCGTTGACGCGTAAGAAGAGTTCATCCAGCCACCCGCCACGCACAGCACTGAGCAGACCCAGTACCGTGCCCACCAATAGGGCGAACAACGTGGTGATCAGTGCTACCGACAGGGAGAACTGGCCGCCGTGCAACACCCTGCTCAAGGTGTCGCGACCCAAAGAATCCGTTCCCAACAGATGGGCCAGGCTAGGTCCTTGAAGGCGGTTCAACAGATTTTGGGAGTCAGGATTATAGGGAGAAATCCACGGGGCAGCGACGGTCACGATCACCACTGCCAGCAAGAAGAACGCGGGTGCAGAGAGCAGGATCTTCTTGAATATATTCTTAGCCATGTCGAACACCAATCCTCACGTTGGGATCGCTGAGTTTATGTACCAGATCAATGATTCCGGTAGTTAGTACGGCACAGGCCACGACCACCACTACGCCGCCCTGGGCTACGGGGATATCGGCATCCACAATCGCGTCAAAGATCAGCCGGCCCATTCCAGGAATGGCAAAGATGACTTCTACAATCACTGAGCCACCCAGCAGGCCGGCAAACCAGACGCCGACCATAGTCCACAGGGGAAGCAACCCGTGAGGAACCACATGACGCACCAGTGCCTGCGTGCTGCTTAATCCGCGGGCACGAGCCGCGAGCACATGTTCTGAATCCAAGGCCTGCCGTACCCCTGAGCGCACCGCGACGGTAAAGAAGCTAATCGGGCGCAAGGCCAAGACGAATACCGGAAGCACCAGCGAGGCGGGGGATTCAAAACCTGCTGAGGGAAGTAGAGACCAGCGCACCGCGAAGAGCAACACTAAGAGTGGGGCCAGCGCGTACTCGGGGATAGCGATGAGCGCATGGGTCACCGAGGTGATCAGCCTATCTGGCCATGACCCGGCGCGGGTGGCCGAGATGACTCCTAGAACAATGGACACGGCGATCGCCACCAGCAGAGCGCTGCCCGCCAAGGACAGCGTGACTGCTATGGCCGGCAAAACCTGGTCAGCTACCGGGGTGCCGCTGATATGGGAGATGCCCATGTCGCCGGTGACAAATCGACCGAGCCAGCGGCCAAACTGCACCAGCATTGGATCATGCAGGCCGAACTGCTGTGCGTAGGCCTGCACGGTGGCCTCATCTGCGGCGCCGATGTCCATTCGGGCGCGCAACAAGGAGCGCACCGGGTCCCCGGGAGAAACAAAGGGGACCAGGAACACCGCGAAGGATGAAAGCAACACCGCTGCACAGAGTCCTAGGGCTCTGCGCAGCAAGGTGGACAGTGATAGCAACTTACTGAGTCTTTGCCAGATCCTTGGTCAGCACGTAGCGGGTCAGCGGATCCTGAACATAGCCCTGTACTGAATTGCCCTCCGCGTCGATGGCCTGCTCATTGACTAGCCACACGTTGGCCGCATCAGCGGCGAGGATATCGCCGGCCTGACGGTAGAGGTCATGGCGCTTGGTCTCATCGGTCTCGGTGGTTGCCTGAAGGATGAGCTTGTCGTAGTCCTTATTGCAGTAATGGCTCAGGTTGTAGCCACCCTCGCAGGTGTAGTCGGCCTGTAGGAAGCCAATCGGATCAGCGATATCAATCATGCGGTTGCGCTGGCTGAGGATCATGTCGTAGTTGCCCGCCAGTACATCAGGTTCGGCTGCCCCATAGGATTTGGTGACTACCTTGGCCGTCAAGCCGATCTGCTTGAACTGCTCCTGGATGATGGTAGCAACCCCGGCGAACTCGGCACGTTCGGTGATCGCGATGATCTCCAGTGGCTTCTGCTGCTTGTAACCCGAGGCTTCCACCAGCTTCTTGGCTTCTTCAATGTTCGGTTGTGGCACGCCAAGCTCTGGGTTGGCCCAGCTTTCGCTTGGGGCAAAGGGGCCGGTGGCTGGTTGCGCTGCACCTTCATAGATGCTGGCTGCTATTGCTGGCAGGTCCATGGCCATTGTGGCGGCCTTGCGCAGATTGACGTCGTCAAAGGGTGCGCGCGAGTTGTTTAGGTACAAGGTCGAGGTGCGTGGTGAATCTGCTTTCAGCACGCTGATCTTGTCATCTGCTTCCAACGTGGCCAGGCTGGTAGCCGGGATGGACATGGAGATGTCCGCTTCACCGGTCTGCACCTGGGTGGCGCGGGTGGCACCGTCGGTGATGTAGCGGATTTCGCCGCCAGCCAGCTTAACCTCGCCGTCCCAGTAATTCTCATTGCGGTCCAAGGTTAAGGACTGTCCGGCTTTTTCCGACACCGGGGCAAAGGGGCCGGTGCAATGTTTCATCGGATCGATACCCTTGGCGGTGTATGCGGCAGGGGACAGGACCCCGGCGTTCACGCTGGCCATACGGTAAGGCAACAGCGGATCAGCAGCGGGGGTCGTCACGCGCACGGTATCGGCATCTGCTGCTTCTACCTTGCTGATGGTCTTAGGATTTACTGCACGTGCCGGCGCGGTGGCTTTAAGCACGTGGTTCAGCGAGCCAGCGACGGCCTTGGCATCAAGCGCGGTTCCGTCCTGGAATTTCACGTTCTTGCGCAGCTCAAATTCCCAGACGGTGTCCGAGGCCTGCTTCCACGAAGTGGCGAGCATCGGCTCAACCTTCTTTGTGGTCTGGTCATACTTGGTCAGGGTTTCCAAGCAACCGGCAATAGAGAGCACATAGGCGTCATCACTTTCCAGGGCCCAGTTGGAAACTGGAGCACGGAAGTTTGCCACCACTGCTCGCGCGTCCGGATTCGCAGCTGCCTCAGGGGCCGGGCTGGAGGGGGTGGAGCTGCAGGCGGTTAGTGCCAGAGCAATAGCCGCAAATCCTGCGGCTGCGCTGAGTCGTCCAAACTTCATGGAAATCCTTCGGCATTACGTGATGAATTGGCTTCTAATGCGATAGAGCCTTGGTTAGCTTATCCTAAATTCATTGATTCCCTTGAGGCTTCTTAACGCGGTGCGACATCCGTTGAAACTCGATAATAAAGAGACACGTAAGAGTACAAGTTGAGTAGTGCAAAGTTGGTGTGAGTTTTGGAAGATTTGCGCGCGGTCAGCTGAACATGTCCCAGTTCACATCTGCGTAGTCAACGTCCGCGGCATCCGCACCAGCGGTGCAGCAAGCCAAGATGCGAGGAGCAAAGGAACTATCAGGACCATCCAAGGCAGGAATCCAGGAACGGTTCCGTCCCCGGACTGGGTCAGGAGCCAGCCAATGAGCAGATTGCCAAGGAGCACCGCCAGACCGCCGCAACTGGCAAGTAAGCCGAAGTAGGAACCTGTGGGGCGTCGGCCGGCAAATTTGGGAACGAGCGATAACGCGGTGGGATGCACGCTCATATGCCCCAATGTCAGCAGAGTAACCGCGCACAGGATACGAGCCGGGCCGGTTTCGTTTCCAAAAACTAAGGCCGGGACGAAGGCAAGCACCCCGAAGCCCAGCGCGCTACACAGGTATCCGAACCGCAAAGTTGCTGCTGCTCCAATACGCCCAGCAAGCCGCGCGAGCGGCAGTTGTAGGGTCAGCGTCAAAATGGAGATCCACGCAAAAATCAGCCCCACCCACTGGGTGGGAAGCCCCAGGCGTTCTAGCTCCAAGGGGATAGCTAAGTAGAGCTGGTTATAGGCCAGTAGGTCCGAAGCGTGCAGCCCGCAAAAGGCTACAAAGCGACGGTCAGTTAGACACCTACGTAGACCACCAGGCGGAACTTCTTGCTTGGAGGCATCGGTTCTCTGTCCGGTAGGAGATTCTGCTGGGTTGGGCCGACGCAAAGCAATTGCCAGAAACAAGCCAATGAGCACAAAGAATGCGGACCCAAAACCTGCAACGGTGGCGAAACCCCAGCCCCAAAGTGCCGCTCCAACCAGCGGTCCGGTAACCGCGCCGATTTCTCCGGTAATGCTCAACCAAGCAAAGAGTGTGGACTGTTTGGCTTGGGAATGTTGGTTGTTTTCGCGGGCAACTTGGGCCGCTGCCACCAGGATGTTCAAGCCTGGGGAAAAGAGTGCTCCGCCAAATCCCGTGAGCAATGTTCCGAGAATGAACATCCAGAGTGTCGGGGTACCGCTCCACAAGGATGCGGACAGCGTGATGAACCCGGCCGCGCGTACTGCACAGCCAATGAGAATGACGCTCCGAGCGCCGAAGCGGTCTGCAAGGATTCCACCGGCAAGGAACAGGCCCTGCTGAGCGAAGGTTCTGATTCCCAGAATGAGACCTACCGCTGTTCCGGCCAAGAGGAAATCGTTGGTCAGGACAATCGCAAGAAAAGGCACCACAGCGTAGAAGCCGATATTAAACAATGTTTGGGTTCCGAGGAGCACCGGAACTTCAAATCGTGACGAGCTAGTTTTCATGGACCTCGGAAGTGCATTTAGTTACGGCGAATCGTGGGGCAGACCTATCCGACTTTAGTACCAGTCGCTCCTTTGGAGCAGTTTTGCGTACGTGGGGGATTTGCGGCACAGTGCTGGTGCTGAGTGACTCAGGCGTTGAAGTGCCTAATCTGGATGAACCTGGCACATGGTTGGAATTCAATTCAGTGCCGGCACCCAGGCAGCATTCTTCGCGGAGTCACTGCCAACAAGCATGCGCTACACCGGCTCGGCTCTGGGCAAGACCTTCGGTGGATTGATCTTCGGTGCTCCAATTCCGTTCTTGGCGGCATGGATATTCCAGAACACCGAAAACGGCACAGTAGCGTTGACGGCCATTGCGCTGTCCATCGTGGTGCTCTCGATGATCGCTACGATGACTCTGCCGGAGCGCTTTAAGCAGAAGCTAAACGAAGTGAACTAGCCTGTCTGAGTTCAAAGGATCAATTCAATAAGTAACTGGTGATGGCCGGGAATCGCATACAACGGTTCCCGGCCATAGCTGTCATAACCAGCAAGGTGCGGCCCAAAGCCCAAGACACTCTTCAAGTTAGGGCTAGTCGTCCTCTGTCTGCGGAGGCTCGGTATGCGTACTTGTACCTCCGGGGTCAAAACCTAAATTCCTCGTTTCAGGCAATGATACCCAGCCAAAGGAGCCATATTCTTCGCTGGTCGACTCATCGGTGCCGAGGTCAGGATCTTGGGTGCCACCCAAGAAGTCCCGAGTTAAACTTTCCGAATCATCCATCAGCGCAGTTGCTGCGTCTTCCACATGTTGCGCGCTGACGGACACTCCGGCGATGGCAGCGGACAAGATAGCCCGGCGAATCAACTCTCGAGTAAAGGACGCAGTAGTCCCTTCAGTTTTTTGAGCTACCGAGTCGATGGTTACTTCTGGTAACTCGAGTTTGGAACCATACAACCGCAAGAGCGCCTTGCGCGCCTCACAGTCTGGGCGTGGAATCTGCACCGCAAGGTCGATTCGACCGGGACGTTGCACCAGTGCGCTTTCCAAGGACTCTACCCGGTTTGTAGTGAGCACAAAGGAAACGTCGGCATCTGGATCTAGGCCATCCATCGAGTCCAGTACTTCAAATAGCAATGGTTGAGGGCCATTGCCAAAACTACGGTCTTCGGCAACCAGATCGCAGTCTTCCAACACCACGATGGATGGCTGAAGCGCACGGGCCATGGCCGAAGCCTGCGAGACTAACGAGAGCGTATTGCCGTTGAGCAAGATGACCGTGTGCTCGGTGGCCGCCGAAGCAAGGTACCGGACGGTATGGGTCTTGCCCGTCCCCGGAGGACCATAAAGAAGTACTCCACGTTTCAGATGGGCTCCGTAAGCCAGCAAGGCTTCGCGGTGAGTCCCCACTCCCAATACTTGCTCTTCGATACGTTCGCGCAGACCAGCGGGCAGGATCAATTGTTCGCCGCTGATTGCTTCACGCTCATGAAAGGTGACTCCTGAATTTGATTCGGAGTACTCGCTGGCTTTGAAAGAGATGACATGACCGCGGTAAACGCTGGTGGTGCGCAGCCCTTCACGAAATTCGGCAAGGAACGCATCGGTGAGCTTGCTATTGACGCAGAGAACTTCAAGCGTCGCTTCCGGTTTGCCGTATTCCGGATTTGCCTGGCGCAGTAAGACAGCAATGGGTACTTGTTCGTAGCTGAACAGGTGGATCCCGAAGGAAAGGAACCGTCGTTGTTTGCCCGGTCCCACGGCCAACGAGGTGTATGAGGGCTCGCCTAGCACGCCGAAGTTGCTTTGCACCCCAATGAGGTCGCCGAGGTCAAAATGGTGTCGATCTTGGCCTGAAAGTCCAACGAGCTTGGCTTCTGAATCACGGGAGGTCAGTCCGCCAAGAATGATGTTCGCGTCGGCTAGACGGTGGGAGCCGAAGGATTCAATGACAAGGGCAACCGTGCTCGGATCGACGCCTAGGTGCTCGGCTAAGACCGGGGCTAGGAGCTTTCCCTTGGGCTCCTGTTGGTATTCTTCGGCTAGCCGGGTGAGGTGAGTGAATGACCTCATGAACGTGCGTAGTTCTTCATCCATGACGAGAGAATACCAGTCAGAGGTTCTATAAAACTAGGGTCTGACTTAGCTGATGCACCGCAAGATGTTGGGATGTGGCCTGAGCTTTTAGCTTCTGAATGGTGTGGCCCTTGTTAATGAAAGTCGGGGCGAGGCGCCCTACGGAAGGCCGGCTTCTACAGACATGGTCTGTGCAGATCTACCGGACGAAGATGTCAAAGACTGATGGAACTCTGGTAGCTCTTCAAAGTGCTCCGTCATGGTGGGACACTGTGCATAGGGCGAGGAGTACCGCTCCTCGCCTACGCCAGCGAAACATCGAACGCACAAGGGGCGAAATTCCATGTCGGAGAAAGAAGTTCTGAAGCAGGCTGACCGTGAAAGTCAGCTGACCCACCTGCCGCACTGGCGTTACATGCTCGGATCGCTGCGCACCGCCTTCAAATGTTCTTCCTCAGCGGTAGCCTTGGAGTTCTTTGCAGAGATAGGTGCTCTAGCGCAGGAAGCCAACCATCACCCAGATGTGGACTGGCGTTACGACACCTTGTTTGTGACGCTGGTGTCCCACGACGTCGGGGGAGTGTCGCTTCGCGATACTCAACTGGCCGGGAAAATCTCTGATCTGGCACAAGAACATGGTGCCCAAGCAAACCTGAACCTGGCCCGCACGGTAGAAATAGCGATTGATACCGATGACCGGGAACAGATTGCCGACACCTGGCGTGCAGCCCTAGGTTACAAGGAGCAAGCCGATGGTAGCCTCACCGATCCCTATGGGCGCGGTCCCGCCATTTGGTTCCAAAACACCGAAACCCCGAATGCTAATCGTTTCCATCTGGACATTTCGGTGCCCCACTCACACCACGTGGATATTCTCGATGGTTTAAAAGAGGCCGGTGCACGGTTGAACTATGCTGACGCGCCGTCATTTACCGTGGCGACGGATCCACAAGGAAACCGTCTGTGCATCTGTACCGAGGTCGGACGCCACGACGGCTAACTGTTCGGTGGCTAAACGTGGTTGAACCCGCCAGTATGTATCGCAGTACATCGGCACTAGCTGAGGTTTGTTGTTTAAGGGCGGCAGTTAACCCGGACGCGGTGTTTTAGTTCGAAGCATTTTGCGTGCTTTTCTCTCGGGTGATGACCGTTTGCCCTTCCGGGAGGATCGGTGCGAATTCGAGGGGATTCTGACTCGATGGCAGCTCATTTGTCACGCCGTTGCGGACCCAAATGACTCACTCTCTGGCGTCTGAGGCCATAAGCCTCGTGGGCCGCGTGGTCATATACTGCGACGCCGGCAGTGTGCAAAGCCTTCCGCCGTGGAGCGCCTTAGGTGTTATGCCGATCGGCATGATTTCCACGCCGAAAGAGTACTCGACGGCATATAATGAGGAATTCCAAATTCTTTGAGTGGCAAAGTCGAAAGTGATCAGGACTTGAATCATTTACATAGGCGCATGCTAAATGTAATCTGAGTCACAGGGCATTGTGTTTTGCAAGGCCTTGCTCAACGAGAGGACTGTGAACAGCATGGAAAATCTTGAAACTGGGAAACAAATGCCCCCTGAAGATTTGCAAATTGGAGACTGGTCGGACCTGGGCCAGCAGCTATGGTCATATCTGACGGGTCGTGGTGCAGCTGTTAATTACACGCTGGTCGATATGACTGTCGAGGTTCCTCGGGATATCGGCGCTGATGCACCTCGCGCGACGTGGAAATTCGATGGAACTCTGAGAGTGACGACTAGTGATACTCATTCTCTGGGCTCAGATCCGTACCGCGACTAAACGACCATGTCCATGCGCTTCGACATAGACCTTACTTTTGCGGTTGATCAACCAACAGATCGACCCAGATTTTCACGACGAAGTAGCGGCACCATCAAAGCTGCCGGCAAAACCATTCACCTCAAGGTAGATTCCTACTCACTGTTTCCAAGTATCAGACAGCTAGACCGGCGCGCCTTGAATGATTTTGCAACCAAGCTGAAAAAAGCTGGGGTAAAAATTGTGGTCGACGGACCGGAAGGAACCCTCCTCACGCTGGGAGACGTCAAACCAAATTTCTCCGGTCGTATCGCATCACGTTCAGGAGCGGTACGTCTGGGGTCCCTGCCTGATGCCAGCAAACTATTCCGAGGCCGTGGAAAGAGGACGGGCGCCGAATCATTCAAGATCCCTGCAACGCCGTTTCCGCTACTGCCGACTTTCCGTAAAAACTACCGCCTGCGCGCAACGACCACTCATTATGCGGACGGAGGAGGCAGGCCGAGACTAATCTTCGTGCAAGACAGCGAGTCATGGGACGGCAAGGCTCCTAAAGTGCTCAACATCATGGGGGATTCGATAGAAATTGGCAGTGCGCCTGAAAATGGGCTCACCCTCCCAGGCCTGGAGCCAGTGCATGCAAGAATCACCAGGAATGACCTTGACGAGTTTGTTGTGGAAGCTGTGGGGCGCGTGGGCGGAAGTGCCGGCCTGAAACCTGGGGACCGGTATACATTGCGCAGCGGGGCACGAATGGAGCTGAATGGTTGGAGACTGGTGTTCTACCGAGAAGAATACGCTGATCACGGGCGACCCTTTGGTGGACGTAATGGCGGTGAACTGGCGGTACAGCGGCCCCAATATAACCCCCGGACAGGGAATATTGAGCGCGACTCAAGTGTCTAGCCAGCACGGCGTATTTAACAAGTCTCATCGATCGATGCCTGATATTTGAGATTCAAGGTTTTATACGCTGCCCCCTGCATCTGGTCCCTGAAGTACTCTGCCTAGGAGACGACGGGCAAAAGTGAGCTTATCGCGACATCAATTGCGACCCAGAGAAAGCGCTGACGGTTCACCACCGGTTCACTTCTTCCTTCATCAATAATAAATTCGTGGAGGCACCGGAGTGAACCGTCTTGTACTGACGTAATAAGGATTGCGATATCACTAGCCACAACACTCTTCACAATATCTCCTGCGCTCCTCGGATCCTTGAAAAGCTTCGACTTATTCGGAACATTTCTTCGAACCCTTGCATTGATATTGATCCGGACGAAGTCCGGCTGCTCATAGAAGCCGCCGATAGCCTGGATCAGATCAGCGCCATGGCCGCAATTCATCTTCTGGGCCAGGTGGAATCCCCTGAGATAGACGATTTGCTTTCGAATCTATTGTGCAGCAGCAGCCCATTCCTGAGAGAACATGCTGTATGGGTCCAGCGGACCCGGGTCCCTCGGCCAGACTCCATACGGCATCTAGTTCGGTTGGTAAAGGAAGGTGACTTTACCGGGATGCTTGCACAGCGGGCTCTGGAAAACTGGGCCAAAGTATCTTCACAAGCGGTTCTCGAAGCATTGGAAACAGCTTTAGCCGATACTAAAATAGCGGGGGAGAGATACCGTCTGGTAGAAATGCTTGGTGTGGTGCAAGACAAAGTCGCGCGGGCGGCCCTGATCCGCATCATACTGAATACTGATGAAACCGAGCATGTTCGACTTGCCGCAGTGATGGCACTAGGAGATCAGCCTTTTTCTGATGGCATAGTCCAAGTGCTTGAGGGGTTAATCGAAGAGAATGGGCCCCTGGCTGATGCCGCGCAGCTCGCTGTGATGGACCTGCGAAGCACGCAGGTTTCCGCTTTGAAGTTTCAAGCAAAGACGGAGGGGCTGACAATTGTTCAGTTCTTCCTCCACGCGAATATTGATTCTGAACTGCGCCATGCAGGGAGCGGGGATACGGGCGGTATCGCTACATTGCTGGTCAGTCTCGGAGACGCGCTCGTAGCTCAAGAACACCAAACATCAGCAGAACCACTCGCAGCGAGCGCGAGCGTCTTGCCAAGACATCGGGTCCTGACCATTTCACGTGGTCAATTGCATGAACCCTTGGACGATGCCAAGGCGCTGAGACACGATTTCAGCGGGCATAAGTATGCGAGAATTCCATTAATCCGCGGCGCTGTGCCGTCAGCGCAGTCATGGCCTCTGCACCTAGAAGTTCGTCGCGGTCTTCGCCGCATTCTCAAGACCGCTGGACGCATAGATGCCATGCATCTGCGCATGGCTGATGTAGGAAGCTTCGCCGCATTCGAAGTTGCCCAGGAACTCCAAATCCCCGTCGTCTTCACAGTGGCACCTGACCCCCATGCGGTGATCGAGTCCATGGACCGGTCTAGCGAGCTGACCAGAGAGAATTTTGGCAGGATCGACCAAATTCAGCATTTTTGGTTTCGTACTTGGCTGGTAGAGCATCTTGCTTCTCACGCAGCACACACTGTGTACTTCCCACGGCCGAATCTCAACCGGGAAATGAAGACCTTGCTCGGACGGGATCTCTCTGCGGAGTTGGAAAGCTACACCGTTGTACCAGAAGGAATAGATGTAAACATAATTCACCGCGCAACGCTAGAAGCCGAGGAATTTGCGTGCGGAAGTTCAGGCAGCGAGCCGCTGAGGGAACTGCGGCAACTGCTGGAACGGCTTCCTGAGAAACGACGTGGGTTGCCACTGCTCATTAGTGTGGGTCGATTTCACCGCATTAAAGGAATGGCAACACTTGTTGAAGCATGGGCCGGCTCCGACCTGTGCTCACGGACTAATCTGCTTTTGGTTGGGGGAAATTTAGACACTCCCTCCCCGGATGAATCCGAACAGCTTGACCGGATCAACGCTCTTGTTGCTCCGGCACACCAAGATTCTTCAGGACTGATACTTTCCGGACACCGCCCTAATGGAACTGTCGCCCGATGGATTGCTGCAGCGAAAGTCGGAATTCCCCATTACGCCGCAGCATCGGGGGTATACGTTTGTGCAAGCGTAAAGGAAGAATTTGGCATCGCACTGTTGGAAGCGATGGCCGCCGGGCTAATCGTGGTCGCTCCGAACTCGGGTGGTCCAGCGAGCTATATTGATCACGGTTACACAGGCTTTCTTACCAATACACAGGATCCGGAACAGTTGAAGGCAAGTATCACCGAAGCGCTCAGGTGCGCATTCGAAGAACGCACGAACCAACGCGCTGATGATGCACGTCAAGTCGTAGAAGCTAACTTCACCATTGGAACAATGGCAGATGAACTGAGCCGCGTCTATGCGAAGGTCAAACAAGATCACGAAGAAACCAAACGAGAGCTGGATTCAATCCTATGACACTGTTGATCATTAGCCCCGATTATGCCTCGCATCTCTATCCGCTGGCAGCCCTAGGAAATAATTGGCGTGAGAATGGAGAGCAGGTTTTTGTCGCCACCGGGCCTGCGACAGCAAACATAGTCGAATCTTTTGGTTTCACCCATATACCGCTGAAGCTAGGCCGGGGCTCAAATCCTGGAGTGATCAGGGCTGAAGAACAGCCACGCGGTGAAGATGAAACGCTGCGGGGATTTTTTGAGGCCACACGCGGGGGAATGATCGAAACGCTCACCTTTCAAGCGAACGCCCGGATGAACGATTTCATGTGGGAACCTGTCAATACGGCCCGAGCCGTGCAGGACGTTGTCGAAATGGTCGATCCAGAACACATTATTGTGGATCATCTCGCCTTCAGCGCACGATTAGGGCTTGCCGCGGCCAGACGAAAATATATCGACGTTGTTCTCGGGCATCCCAGCGCTCTGCCTTTGCCCGCCCTGGGCGAAGTCTATGGATTCCCACCTACCTGGCCTCAGGCATTCGCTCCTAGCGCCCAAGAGCTTTCTGGACTGCATGCTATATGTACAGATGTCGCAACTTCATTTACCGCGCAGTGGAATGCCGCGTTGGCAGAATTAGCGCCAGAGGTAGCCCCGTCTGAGGATGCGTTCGCTGAATACGGTGACTTGCTGGTCTTTAACTATCCTGAAGAATTAGTCGATAGCCAACGGATTTCTCAATTGCCTCCTCACATTTTTATGGGTTCATCGATACGCAGTGAACCCACTAGCTTCGAGGTCGACCAGTGGATTTCTGCAAGCGAAGAGCCCTTCGTGTACGTGAGTTTTGGGAGCTTTCTCTCGGTGCGCGACGATGTCCTGAGCAAAGTCGTTGCGGCTCTTCGACAGACGGGCTTACGGGCTGCCGTAGCTTTGGGGGCAGCAGACCGGCAATCCTTAGGCAGCATTCCTGAAGATTGGCTTGTCGGAGAATTCCTGCCTCAAATCACTTTGCTGCAATCAGCTGCGGTGTCAGTAACCCATGGCGGTAACAACTCACTCACCGAGTCGCTAACTTACGGTGTGCCGAGCGTTGTACTACCTTTTTCAACAGACCAGTTCGCGGGAGCTGCAGCCATAGAACAAGCTGGATTCGGAACTGTCTTAGCACCCAACCACACCACGATCAGCGAATTGAAGGAAGCGTTGCAATCCATGCTTGACCTTCGCCGCGGAGCACGCGAAGAGCTTCACATTCTCAGCAACAGGATTCGCGAAGGAACTAAGGCAGAAAGCCTCCATCAACTCACGGAACTGACTCCTACTTCCTTCGAAGGCAATGCCGCACTCTTGGGTGATTAGCATTCTTCCTGTGCACTGACTCCCGTCTGAGGTTTGCGCAGATACAACTCTGTCGCAGCGCGGTTGAACTTTCGAGCTCACCTCAGCTGGTTTTGGAATTTCTCCAGGACATTGATGGAACGTACCGCACTGCCGAGCGCACCCTGAATCGAAGCCTGAGCGGTGTCACCAGCAACTTCAATTCGGGGCAGCCGGCTCCTCAGCGGACGATGGGCAGGAGAAAATGAAGGCAGCGCGTGTTCGATATCGTGCCTAACCAGTAATCGCCATTCCGGATTGGATACTCCGAGCATGCTGGCAGCTTGAGCCATTGCGCTCTGATCGTCTAACCCGTGATGGCCCGCGACCGTTGCTTGGATCAAATGCTGCCCTGCCGGAGCGTACGAGGGACAGACGTTGGAGATCACTGATGTGTGCGCAAGTTGAAACCCGTCGTTCACCTCAAGATGAAGAAAAGGGAGTTTCGTAGGCTGATGCCGTGTGGAAAACCACCATGTGGTCAAGGCATTCATCTTTGGCTCTGCTTGACCTAGCAGTCTTGCGCTAGCTCTGGGACCGGCAGCGATAACGACACGATCAGCATAGAGCTGCTCTCCGCTAGAGCATGTTACCTGCATCTGTTCCCCCACATTTGCCACGGAGTGAACCGGCGTCGACAAGCGAATATGTTCGCTAATGGGTTCCGCCAGTTGGGAAACTATTGCTGCCATCCCTTGTGCTGGTAGAGCGGGCGTACCTTTCACGAAATACCCGAATAGACTCCGGGCTGCAAGCGCAGATACCTGTAGCGATGGATCTGCGACCACCCCTGAGAAAAATCTTTCAAATACCTGAGTCACAAGTGGGGAAAATCGGGCTTGTTCGATGGTTTCGCCCAAAGTTGAAGACGGATTTTTTGAGAGTTGAAGCCAGCGAAAAAATGCTGTGAGATCGGAGAATTTCGCATCTGCTCCGAGAATGCCTCTCAGGTGTTCGGGGTGCCGAAAAGGGTCGGCTAGCACTTGTGTTCCAGACGAGCTACGCACAGCCACACCTCGGCCGAAAGGATGCAGATCCAGTTTCTTCAGTTTAAGCGCGCGTCTCGCCTCTGGGTAGCTTGGATTAAGAAGTTGAAATCCCCTGTCACAACGAAAACCCTCAATAATATCCGTTTTTACTCGCCCGCCGATGCAGTCGCTTGCTTCGAGCACTTCGACCTTATGACCGCGGGAGGACGCAAGCCCTGCAGCCCTCAACCCGGCTAGGCCCGCGCCAATCACAACAAATTTCATGCTGTTCTCACTGTTCTGGATTAACGCTTCAGCTCATTTGATCGAAGTGAAGGGATCCGCTTCTTGCTTCATTTTCGGTTACCGTTGTGCCTTATCGTAGCGATTCTGGATGCCAAAGCCCACGTTGCTCAAACAGTTTGAGACGCGGCGTGGAGCTTCGCTGAGTAGCTTGAACTTGGAATGTCACATCGCTCTTCGATCCGATAACTCGATACGCTACGCCATGAAACCATTAAACGCCCTCGAGGGTCAGTGAAGGTCCCTAAGCGATGGCGCAATCATCTCTTCGAGCTCAGCCAGAGCGGGTGTTTCTAGATCCAGAAGTTCACTCGTCTTCCTCGATGTCCTCCTAGCCCAAGGTCTCGAGCGTTTATTTTCTCATAAGCACCAGCTCCTGCTCAGATCACTTCGGCGATGAAGTGTGAGTCAAGTGGACCATAGAGAGTAGCTATCAACTTCAATCAAGTGGGTGGTCTGAACGCTGGAGCGATCGCGTCGTGTTTAGGCCTAAACCATTGCAACGGATAAAACACATGGTTTCCTGCTCAAAGATCGGATACCTCCGTTCAGGACGTGCAGCATCACCCGCAGATGCACTTGGAAGGCTATCCGCGCCGCCCTCTGAGCGCACCGTGCGGCAACAGAGCATTTCTGTTCTAGCGTGGAATCAGACCGGTAAACACAGGCGCCCCGCACTGTCAGTTCCCCGTGGATAGCCTGTTGAATTAGCCTAATTTCTCCATGAAATCTGGGATGTCTCGATAATCAGAGTGTCAGGGTTTATGGTGAACATACTGAAAATTCGGAGAGCAGGTCATTAAGATGGCATATTTTAAGAAGCTCTGGGCCTCACCGCAGGGTACGTTACCTGAGAGCAATGGTTCTCGCGTCGACGTAGATTACCCCGAACACGATCACGCTCCAGGCATCACGGAATTATGGACAGATTTGATGGGCCGCATGGCGATCCGTGGCCTCCAGATGCTACTTATCGGTG
Organism: Glutamicibacter sp. BW77; assembly: GCF_002332285.1. Lineage (NCBI taxonomy): Bacteria > Bacillati > Actinomycetota > Actinomycetes > Micrococcales > Micrococcaceae > Glutamicibacter > Glutamicibacter sp. BW77. The sequence continues at coordinate 127,032 of NZ_NRGT01000036.1, forward strand.
TAGTCGTCGTATGTGTTGTGATCGGATTGCTCCGAGTGACCACAATTGTGATCCCTCTTCTGATAGCTACTATCTTGGCCTGTGCACTCTGGCCGATCGTGACGAGGCTACGTCGACACTTCTCAGCATTGTTCACTGCCTGGACGGTATTTCTCGGCGCCCTGATCGTTCTGGGCGGAATTGGAACAGGTCTTGTGTATTCCGTCATCAGCCAGTGGGACGAATTGGTGGGGCAAGCCGAAGAAGGTTTCGTGCAGTTGAGCAGTGCAGGTCAACAGCTCGTTGAAAGGCTTCCTTTTGGGATAACCCAACAGGATCTGGAGAACGCAGGTCAATCGGCAAGCAATTTGATCTCGAGTTCGCAACTAAGTTCCAACGCCCTCCACACCTTAGGGGCTGCCGGTGAAACTTTGACCGGAAGTATCTTGATACTGGTGGTTCTCTTCTTCTTTCTCAAAGACGGTGACCGAATTTGGGCTTTCATTATTTGGCTCTACTGACTCTTCC